>JALTWL010000132.1 GCA_027047045.1 Micavibrio sp. | reverse complement strand
CCACAAGTAATATGTCCCTCACCAGATACACGCATACCAACATCAAGCCCATATGAACTATCATTAGGCTTTTTTACTTCAGAACCACATTCAACAATCTCTCCCACATATTCATGCCCAATTATCATTGGAACTGGAATGGTCGCCTTTGCCCAATCATCCCAATTATAAATATGAATATCAGTACCACAAATCGCAGTTTTGGATATTTTAATCAAAATATCATTAGCACCAACTTCAGGAGTTGGAACATCTTCCATCCAAATGCCTTTTTCAGAATTTTTTTTAACCAACGCCTTCATATAATCCCCATTTCCTTGCCTATCTTTTCAAAAGCAACGATGGCTTTGTCTAAATGTTCTATTTTATGTGAGGCTGACATTTGTGTTCTAATGCGCGCTTTGCCCTTTGGTACAACTGGATAAGAAAAGGCAATTACATATATACCTTCTTTGAGTAGCTTATCTGCCATTTCTTTGGCAATTTTGGCATCACCCAACATTACTGGGATAATTGCATGTTCTCCCTTAACAAGTTCAAATCCTAATTTTGTCATCTTATCCCTAAAATATTCACTATTTCGATGTAGTAGCCCTATTGCATCTGAGCTTTTAGATAACATGTCCAAAGCTTCAATCGCCGCCCCCACAATTGGTGGTGCCATGGTATTTGAAAATAAATAAGGACGCGAACGTTGTCGTAGCCATTCAATTATTTCTTTTTTGCCAGAGGTAAAACCACCTGCCGCCCCGCCAAGAGCCTTGCCAAAAGTGCCAGTTACTATATCAATTCTATCTTGCACTCCGAAATGCTCAGGCGTTCCCCTGCCTGTTTTGCCAACAAAGCCAACCGCATGGCTATCGTCAACCATAACAAGCGCATTATATTTATCTGCCAAATCACAAATAGCAGGAAGATTAGCAATAATACCGTCCATAGAAAATACACCATCAGTTGCAATAAGTTTAAATCTGCAATCGCTAGCCTCTTTTAGCTTATTTTCTAAATCTTCCATATCATTATTGTTATATCTTAGCCTTTTAGCCTTACAAAGTCGAATGCCATCAATGATGCTAGCATGATTTAAGCTATCGCTAATAATTGCATCTTCTGGACCTAATAATGTTTCAAATAGACCTGCATTTGCATCAAAACATGAAGAATATAAAATTGTATCTTCTGTTCCTAAAAAACTACTTACTTTGCTTTCAAGCTCTTTGTGTAAATCTTGCGTACCGCAAATAAAACGAACAGAGGCCATACCAAAACCATATTTATCCAGCGCTCCTTTGGCAGCCCCAATCAATCTTGGATTGTCAGCTAGCCCCAAATAATTATTTGCGCATAGATTTATCACACACTCCCCCGTGCCGACTTCAATTTCGGCCTGTTGTGGGGAGTGTATTATTCTCTCTGCCTTATAAAGTCCTGCCTCTTTTAGCTCATCTATTTGTGATTGCAAATGCTGAAGAAAAATATTAGTCATATTTTAATACCCCTTAAAATTATTTTATTAAATGTTACACAAAATAAAATCTAACTTCACTTAAAAATATTATTTTTTGACAAAATACTATATTTACGACAAAATTAGCACTCTTGAATATATAGCAAATATTAGTATTTAAAATTATGAAACAATTTTTAGAAAATTTTTTTAGATTTAATAGTAAAAATAGCACAGATAAACCTCAAATTACTTTTGAGCAAAATATAGCAACACTCATGCTGCTTGTTGCCATGGCTGACGATGAAATATTAGAAGCTGAAATTCAAACAATAAAAAAACTGCTAAATAGTAAATTAAAATTAGAAAAAAATTTAATAGATGAAATAATAAAAAATGCAAAAGAATTAGCTCATAATAGCACCGATATATATAGTTTTGTTCGTGATATAAATAAAAATCTTAAACAGCATGAAAGACAAGAAATTATAAAAATATTTTGGGAAGTTGTTTTTGCTGACGAAAAATTAAGCAATATGGAAGATAATATAATGAGGAAGATATGTAATCTAATTGGCATAGATAAGCATACATATGTATACTTAAAAAATGAGGTCAAACAAAATGTACTCCAAGCAAATGTGGAAGAAAATGACTAACTTTATTAGTCGTTCTAACATTTCATATGATGATTTACTTGAAAAACAAAATATGCATATAGCCGCTGCCTCGCTTTTTGTGCATACCGCACTTGCTGATAAAAAGTTCCATAGGAAAGAATTTAATAAAATAAGAGGATTAGTAAAAGATAGATTTGATTATGATGATGCTTTTATTGATCATTTAATTTCTCATGCTTGTCGTACTAATAATGAAGAAATGGATATTGATAAATTTATAGATGTAATCAATAGAAATCTAAAACCAGAACAAAGAGAAGATTTTTTGGGCATGATATGGCATATAATAATTGCTGACGGTAAAATTCACCCATTTGAACAACATTTGGCAAATTTACTTGCTGCGCGCTTAAAAATAAATAGTATAAAACATGAAAGAATCAAAAAATCTATCTTAGAGAGCGAATCTATAAGTAATGACTATATTACACATTAAGTTATTATTTCTCTCGCAATGCATTTTCTCTAATTTGCCAAAATGGGCGCAATATTGAATGTAGGATAGTTGTTTTACCAGCAATTATATTTAGTTCAACCATCATTCCTGGATATAATATTTTATTTTTTCCCAATCTTGCCCGACTAAGCGACGCACGAACCTGATAATAAGCATTATTATCATTACTATCAACAAAACTATCTGCGCTTATATAAGTCAGCTTACCATTTATACCACCATATATACTATAGTCATACGCCATAATTTTAGCCACAACAGGAAGATTTGGCCATATTTTACCCCTATCATTGATATTTATTCTACCTTCTACTATTAAGGTTTCATCTAGTGGAGTAATTTCTGCAAAGTTACCACCAGGTTTAACTATTCCCCCCAATGTATTGACATATATTTTATTTATAATTCCTCTGATTGGAGATACAATTTCAGTTCTTAGCATTTGATCTTGCATTGGCTGTAAGCGTTCTTTTAACTTTTTTATATCTATTTTTACTTCATTTAGCTCAGATATTATTTCTGATTGCCTATTTTGCTGAGTTTCTGACAAAAGGTTAATAATTTCATCACGCTCTGCCGCCACAACTGGTATTTCTTTTTGTACCTTTGCCAATTTTGTAACAAAGCTTTTAACTTCACTTTCTGTGGTTAAATATTGCGACCTAGAAATAGCTTCTACTGAGCGTAATTTCTTTTTAATCTGTAATTGCTCTTTTGCCGTTGCAAGTTCGGCTTTAATATTTTTTATCCTCGTTTTTAAATCATTTAGCCTTAATTCTTTTTGTTTAAATCTTTCTTTTAGTCCGTTAATTTTTTCTACAAAAGCTTGTCTTCTCGCGTTAAATAATTCTTCTTCAGTTAAAATAATTTCATTGTATAAATCTATATCTTTTTCTGATAGACTCTTTTCAACTAATTTTCTAAATTCTTTTCTAGTTAAACTATCGCGCTCTGCCCCTAGGCGCATTTGTTTTATTTCATTTGCTTTTATTTGGACTGCTATTTCTTTTAATTCTGATTTTGCCCTTATATTTCTAACTACAAATAACACCTGACCTTTTTGGACTATTTGTCCTTCTTCTACCAAAATTTCCTTAACTATACCGCCCTCTAGATGTTGTATTACTTTAGTTTTTCCTGCCGGCACAATCCGACCTACAGCTTTTACTTGCTCATCAATTTCTGATAAGGCGAGCCATGCAAATAAAACACAAATAAAAATTACAACCACCCAAATTATTGGTTTGTATCCCCATGCACTGTCTAATTTATCTAAAATTATTTTCATATTTTACTTGTTATCTTCTTTATAATTTCGTCCCTAGAACCATCAGCAACTATTCTGCCGCCATCCATTACAATTAGCCTATCTACCAACGGCAACAAAGTTGTACGATGAGTAACCATAACAAAACTACGATTTTGTAGATATTTATTTAGCTCACATCTAAGTCTATCTTCTAAAATATTATCCATTCCAGTTGTTGGCTCATCAAAGACTAATATTTTTGGGTTATGTACAAGCGCTCTTGCAATTGCAATTGCTTGTTTTTGTCCTCCAGATAATTTTGAGCCATTTTCTCCAACCTCCATATCTAAGCCATATCCAGTTTGCTCCATTACTATATCTAGCCCTGATATTTTAATAGCATTATTTATACTATCCTCATCAACATCAAGATTGCCCAATATTATATTTTCTTTGATAGTGGCAGAAAAAAATATTGTATCTTGCGGCACCACCCCCAAAGTTTGCCTTAACTCTATTGGAGAAATATTACTATAATCATATGTATCTAATAATATATTACCTTTTTGAGCTTGCAGTTGTTGGGTTATAATTTTAGCCAAAGTTGATTTTCCAGCACCACTTTTACCAACCAGCCCAACTCTTTCGCCTGCTTTTATAGTTAATGAAACATTGTTAAGTGCTAATTTATTTTCACCTGTATATTGAAAATATAAATTTTTAATAGTTAAATCGCCTTTAAAAGGCCCTTTGGGAGCTTTACTATTTTCAATATTATTTTCATATGGAAGTTGAAAAATTTTATCTATAGTACATAACAAATCTTTTGATTGTTTAGAGCGAGCAATTAAATTTGATAAATTCATAACAGGAGCAATTGCACGACTAGACAATATAGAACATGCAATAAGCCCACCTATTGTTAAGCTACCAGCACTAATTTGGTATATACCAAAAAATATAATTGCAACATAGGTCAGTTGGCTAATGAAAAATGATAAATTAGATGCAATAGAAATAAGTGTATTGTTATATCTGCTACAATTAGCGGCATCAGCGCTAACTATATTCCATTTAAACAGGCGCGCCCCAACAGAGTTAAATAGATGCACTGCCTCTGTTCCGCTAAGAGTTTCTATCAATGTTGTTGTTTTGACCTGCATAGATGAAAAAAAGTCTTTTGTTATTCTCTCTATTGGTATTTGAATTAAAAAATTAACCAACAGCATAATCGCGCTTCCTATGACAGGTATTATTGCTAAAATAGGAGATATAAGATAAATCACAAATATAAAAAGAATAAAAAATGGCAAATCTATCACAGTTGGGGCTAGTCTAATTGCATAAAAATCGCGTATTGCTTGCAATTCTCTAAATATATTTGCTCTTTCCCCCACCGACATTGGCATATTATTACTATGAATATTCAGTAACCTATTCATTAATTTAAAGTCATATTCAATACCTATTTTGGTGGCAACACGCTCTAGCAAATATGCCCGCATTGTTTTAAAAATAAAATCAAAAAACAATGCCAAAGTAACGCCTATAGTCAGCACAATAAGCGTAGATTCAACAAAATTAGCCACTACCCTGTCATATACATTCATCGTAAATAATGGAAGAGCCAAAACAAAAAGATTTATAAAAATAGTACAAACAAAAATTTCACTATAAACACCCCAATTAGAAAAAATTGGTCGCCAAAACCAATCCATCACATGTCCTTGATACATATGTTCTGTATCACTGTTAGTTGTAACAGGCGGGGGCGATATTTTAATTGCTTCACCTGTATAATTTATCAATTTATCATCTAAATCTTTTACCTTACAATTACCAAATTTTGAAGTATATGCCATATTTTTATGAGTTTTTTGTGGATATAAAATACATATAACGCCATCAGACAAAAGCAATATATTAACTGTGTCAGTTTTTTCAAAATCTGCTCTATTCAAAATTGTTTTTTCTGCTTTTAGGCCTGCAGCATCTAACAGATTTATTGCCATATCTATTGGCTCTGCATCATTGACATTTTTATAAGGCAATGTAGTCATAACGCCAGATATATCAATTTGTATATTATAAAATTCCAACACTGTTTTAAGACAGGCTTGAAAGTCATCTATATTTTTAGCTTTAATATTATCTACAACCATCAAAATATGTAAAAATTTGTTTAAAATAGATTTAAGCGGAACCACCTAATAACTTAAGAGAAATAGTAGCATACCATAGTAAAGAATGTCTATATATTTGATATATTAGGTAATTTAAATTACTTATCTTGCTAATAATACATAGTAAAAATGATAACCATTAGGAGTACCACTACATTCCGATGTGGCTTTATAACAACCAGCATATTTACCAGTAAAAGCATTAATTGCGGGCACATTAGACGCATTTATAGATGTATTTCCACTATAACTACCTGTAAATCTTGTATATATAACTCCACATCCTCTATCTTCTGGTGGCTCTCCATCAACAGAAGAAATATCAAATTTTTCATTTATTGCAAGACATGTATCTTTACTTATAAAAGACAGTGATAACAATAATTCTTCGTTATCTATTCCATCAGACCAGCAAGATGTCGGATCATTTGGCATATGAAAAATACAAGTACTACCAGTAAAATGATAATATCCATAAAGTGAATGCGATAAACCAATATCATCTAACCAAGATGGCTTGGGTAGTTGGTATGTTATTCCTGCACCAGTTTTATCAAAAATATCACATGAGCCATCAGCTGGGGCATTGGGGTTGTTGTAACCAGAAATTTTAGAATTATTAAAATTTATTTCTGTATCATCACAACCGTTAATTAACCGCAAACGCTGCACAGCTGTTTTGATATTAGATGCATATTGCAATATTTGCGATGCACTAAGCATGGCTTGTTCTTTGTTAACAGTGCCACCTCCACTACTAGATTGTGTAATCGCATAAGATAGTATAGCAAATAGAGCCACTGCGATTAGTATTAAAAATAAAGCATTTCCGCTTTCAGATGTTATTGTGCTGTGCTGTACTGTGTATTTCATGCGTATGATAGTATCAAAATTTTTCTTTAGATGCAATAAACAATACACAGCAAAGACTCCATACCCTAAAGTTCAGTTTTTAAATTAACAGTTCACTTTAATATAATTAAAATATACTGTTTTTAACTATTTGTAATAGTTAGTCCAAAAACTTAATCAAAGGCTTACATGATTTATGACTTTTCATAATTTTATTGATTTTTGATTTCTTAACAAGCCTTCCTATTTCATCTTTTTTATCTATAGCATTCTCAAGAGAAATTTTTGCCTCTGCTATTTTTTGTGCCAAATTGACAAATGCCTTGACATCTTTTGGAAGTTCTACAGCCTCACCAATCTCAGCCGTTAAAAGCGCAAGGCTTTGGTCAGCTGCAATTCCAACTCCAAAACTAGCTACCTGATAACATGAATTTTTAACAAATTCTTTTTTATCTTTATCAGAAATTTTCTTTTTAGGAGTTTTCTTCAAGTGAGTCGCATCTTTAATTGTTAAGGATATACATTTAATAGGTTTTTTTGCATCATCTGCGATAGTTTCAATAGCCGCACACATTGTCCTTCCAAAAGGCTCCATAATATTTTTACATGCATCATTATACAAAATATTTCTCATATATTTCTTGCTTTGCTCAATTGCTGCTTTTGTTATCTCTTTTTTATCAATAGAATGTCCCTTTATTAGGTAAAGAAGTAAATTATTATAACTTTTAACCCAAGCAATAATACCACAAGCAGCACCGTTTAATGCCTCCTCTGCACATATTTTTTCCATTTCTACTGAATATGTAGTAGCACTTAACAAATTTTTAGCTATATCAACATTATCCAAAAGCTTTTCTAGTTTTTTGCTAGTATTTTTATCTAATTGTCCTTCTAGTGCCTTTAATCCTTTATGACATTTCTTTTCATATTTTGTTAATTTTTCATTGGCATGTTTTAGCATAGTTTCCAAAGAGTTAGTTTTTGTACAATGTCCTGTAATAGCTGAAACATGATGATGTTTAACACACATTTTGCATTTACCCGCAAGAATACAAGGTTTTTGCCCTTCATGCCCACAATTACTACAACCAGCTTTATTTCTTGAATCTTTAGGACAATTACCTTTTTTCTCACAAATATCACGTGCATTTGGCATATCGCATTTTTCTAAATCTCCCTTACAGCCTGTATGTATAGGTCCCATACAAGTATTTTGCCCCCTATGTCCACAATCAGCAGGCCAATTGTCCGAACCCGCTTGAGCTGGAATTGCAAAAAATAATAGAGAGATAAAAATAATTTTAAACAATATTTTAGCCATATTTTTTACCTTTTTTTAATTCTTAATCATCTTCATCATCGTCATCGTCATCATCGTCATCATCGTCATCATATGTTTTTTTAATTATTTTACTTTTAAGCTCTGATGCAACAACAGATGATGTACCAGAACCTAAATTTGATTTAGAGATTTCTAAAAGTGAATCTAAGAATAATTTATAAATTTCAATTGTCGTCTGTTCATTTACATTTAAATTCATAGAAAGCTCACAGGCTCTGTACATTAACTCTCTAGTAATAAGAACAAATGGATCACGCCCACCCAGACCTAATTCACCTCTACTAGAATTTTCTCCAAGAGTTTCACTTTCTCTATTTCCAGAAAGCCCAAATGAAAATCCTGCTTTATCCGTTGAAACCGCATCTGTTCCTCGTGAAGCACATATTTGTTCAATATCACCATGTTGTTTCATATAAGTAGTTTTATAGTCATCTGTCATAATGAAAGAATCCACACCTTCCCTTTCAATCAACACTGGCTTAGGCGCAGATAACCCACATCCCGACAACAAAAAAATAGAAATAAAAAAACAAAAAAAACGCAAATTCATGAAACAACCTCTTCAAACTAGTATTTAGATTAAATAGTTTTTTGTAACATCAAATTGATTTAAATCAAGCCAACATATTTTGTATATAGCCAGTTCTAAAAATATTTTTTTATTTTTCTAGCCACTATATAATAAATATTTACGATAGTTAAAGCTCGTTGGTACTAGATTTCCCAAGTTTGACTTTACATAGTGCGGCGCGTGAAGGGGGGAGTAAATTGCTAAAAGCAATAGCCTAAATAATTTTAAGAATAGCTATACCATATTAGCGAAAACATAAAATTTTATCTAGGATTATTTCTATTTGTATTTTTAGATGTAGTTTGCCTTGAATTTTTATTACCTCTTGGTTTTATTTTCATATCTTGGCAAATTTTATCCATCATTTTATCTGGTACGGCTTGCATTTTTGCCTCTCTTGTCCAAAGAAGGGTGCATTTTATTTTTTTGTTAGGATATATATCTTTTAGTGCCTCTCTGTAGGCTGCCATTTGAGCAATATATTGTTTTGATATATCATTTACAGTTTTGGGGATATATTTGCTATTTTTATAGTCAACTATCCATACTGTTTTCTCACCCACAACAAGCCTATCTATATTACCTGTCATTAAATATTCTTCACCATCACGAATAATTTTACCACCTATTGTAACTTCTGCTCTTGAATTTTTTCCAAATAAAATCCCAAAATCCTTATCACTGATTATTTTATCTATTTGTTTGTATATTCTTTCCTGTTCGCCCAAGCTAAGTTTCCATGCAGGCTTTGATAAGTAAAGTTTAGCTGCTTTTTTTCTATTATCATCTTCCAAAGTTGGTAGATATTCCAGTAAATGATGTACGATATTACCTATTTTTTGGTCTTTACTTTCTGCCGTCATATTAAAGGGAGTTTTAATATTTTTCCCATTTATTTTATTATCATTAGCAATATTTTTTGTTTGTTTAAATGCAATTGAAGGGGTAAATTTTTTAACTGGTGATTTAGCTTTGGGAGCTATTTTTCTTGCCCATGCGGGAACTCCGCTTTTTCTACGTTTTTTATGAGCTCTTACCCCATCATCTTTTGGTCTTGCTGTTTGTGGAGAGTTGAATTTAATTATTTCACCTTTTTCGCCTAAATATTCAATTTCATCTTTTAAATTTTCCTCAACACCATTTTTAATTAAGTCATACCAAGAATTATTAGGGCGATTTTTACTATTTTGATAGCCATATACGTAAAGTCTATCTTCTGCCCTTGTCATTGCAACATAAAGAAGTCTTCTATATTCTTGATCACGTTCTTTTTCTATTTTCAGGCGTTCCTCTGTAAATTTTTTATTTTCAAGCTCAGCCCTTGGCACCCAAAGAGGTATTTTCCTATTGTCATTAGGCCAAAGAAGTTTAGGTCTTGTCCTTGTATTATTGGCAGGTACAGTTGTTGTATCTGGCATAATCACAATTGGAGCTTCTAGCCCTTTGGCGCTGTGAATTGTCATTATTCTAACTTTAGGATTAGAGCTATCGCCATCTATTTCCCGTTTAATTTCAGATTTCCCTGCATTTATCCAAACTAAAAAACCTTGCATAGACGGTGTATTTACTCTTTCAAATCGCTCAAGAGAATTCATAAATTCAACAATTGCATCTTCAGCATCAAAGCCAAGCCGACTATAAATTGCAAAAAGTGCCGAATTTTTATTTGCAGGGCATGGACGCATTAAAAATTCAGCATAAAAATCATATGGGCGTTTTTCTTCTACCATTTTCATAGTATTTTTTAAATATTCAACTATATTTTGATATTTTTTTGTTGTTTTTCCTTTTTCTTGCAGAGCCTCCCAAAGAGTACCTTTTCTATTTAGGGCTATTCTTTCAAGTTCTTTATCACTTAGCCCTATAAATGGAGATTTTAATATTACTGCAAGTTTATAATCATCTCTTGGAAATTGACTAAATTCACCAATGGCAACTAAGTCCATTACTGATATTTGCTCTCTTAGAGATATTCTATCCGCCCCTGCTACTGGAATATCACGTTTTTTTAACGCTCTTATCATATCATCAACAAAACGTGAACGTCGCCTTACCAATATCATAATATCAGATGGTACAATTGCCCGCCCTCTTGCTTTTAATTTTTCTCCGCTATCAATTAAATTTTTTATTTCATCTGCTATATTTTCAGCTATTTCCACCGCAGGGTCAAAGCTTTCTTCCCTTTCTGTTGGAATGGGCCAAGCTGGTAGTGGCGCTAATCCTTTTGACTTTACAATTGGAGATATTTTAACTTCTCCACCTTGTCCCAGTCTAAATGGTTTGTGAGTAATTTCATCATCTTTATCTTCATTAAATCTAAGTCCGTCTGCTGCCTCGTCATTTTTAAATACCGCATCAACAACCTGCATGATTGCAGGACTAGAGCGAAAAGTAACCTCCATTTTAACATGTTGCCACTTACCACCTGCTTTGGTTACTTGTTCTTTAAAAAATTCTCGTCTATTTTCAAATTCCTTTGGGTCTGCTCTTTGAAAACTAAAAATAGATTGTTTTTCATCGCCGACAACAAACATTGTACGGTCTTCTATTTTTATTTTCTTCTTAGTATTTTTAGATTTAAAAAATTCTTTTGTAATAGCAGCAATAATTGCCCATTGGTCTGGATTAGTATCTTGCGCCTCATCAACCAATATATGTTTTAAATCACCATCTAATTTTTGTAATGCCCAAGCAGAACCATCATCTTCTTCTAAAAATAATAATGTTTTATATATTAAATCATCGTAATCAAGTGCATTTATAGCTTTTTTCTTTTCTCTGTAGCTTGTAAGTATCGCGCTTGCAAGTGTTAACAGCGCCTCTGTTCCTCTAGCAACATTTACTGTTTTGATTATTTCTAGCCCATTTATTATTCTATTTGCTTCTTTTTCCAGTATATTTTGTGCGGCGATAGTATTTTTGGTTGTAAGTCTTTTTCTAATTTCACCTTTGTCTGTTAAGAAAACTTTTATATAATCTTGCAGTATTTCTTCTCTATCTTGCAAGGAGCCATCAAGCCAATCCCTAATTATAGTAGCTTTTTCTTTATCTGTTTTTGTTCCCTCCGTTAATATATCACATGCAAGATATAACTTATCTAAATCAGGTCTATTGTTATCTATCCCCGCATTACTACAAAGAGCTTTTCTTAGATTTTTTCCAGTTGAGCCTTCTTTTATGCCTAAATATTTATAGATTTCTTGTATAGTAGCGCTAGGGTCTTCTATATCTCCACCAAATTGTTCAAATACTGATAGCAATTCCCCTCTACGATAGGTTATCTCCCCCATCAATGCCATAAAGTCATCTTCTGATACCTCAGGCGTAATACGTCTAACTGCATCGGCTAGTTTTGTATCTGGTTCATCTTGTACTTGCTGTAGTATATCTGCTTGCGCCTGTTTTAACATTTCAAATGCGCTTTGTTCATCAAGCACATCAAAATAAGGAGGAATACCGGTTTCAACAGGAAATCTTTTTAACATTGATTGGCAAAAGGAATGAATTGTTTGTATTTTCATACCATTTGGAGTATCCAAATATTCTGCAAATAACTGTCTTGCCCTTGCAATAGTTTTCTCACTTGCTTTTCTACCTGTTAATTTACGAAGTTTAGTATTTAATACCGTATCGCTACAAGTTGCCCATAATTCTAATTCTTCTCTTATTCTATTTTTCATGACAGAGGCAGCAGCATTTGTAAAAGTAACACATAAAATATTTTCTGGTTGTGAGCCTTCTAACATTAAGCGTAAAACTCTATCCGTTAAAACTTTAGTTTTTCCAGTACCAGCAGAGGCAGTTACCCAAACACTGCTTTTGGGGTCAGATGCTCTTCTTTGCACCATATTTGGGTCTGGTTTTTTTGCTATTTTTTTATTATTTGCCATTTTGTCTTCTTTTAACCATCTTTTTTATATTTGCTTTTTTTGTTGTTGATGTTTTTTTTGCTTGATATTCATATTTCCACTCATCTTCTCTGGATAAATGTTTGTAATTATTAAATCTTGGCGCAAGTCTTGGTCTTGGGTTGTTCATATATGGAGTATTTTCATCTAAAAAAGTTTCAATTAAACTGCTAAGCCCATCTAAGGCTTCTTGTTCTAGCTTATTTATATCATCATTAATGGGAATAATCTTCCCAGGTGGTTTCCCACCTGTTAATTTCCAATATTCAAGTGAGCCAACTTCGCTTGCCTCAACATCTTTAAAACCACCTGCAAGGGCAATTAAAGCCTCTAATGTCAATTGGGGTGAAAAACCACGACTAACCGCTGATTTAGTTGGAACTGTACCTGTTTTATAGTCTATTATTGCCAACCTATCATCAACCATTCTGTCTATTCTGTCAGCAATTGCAGTTAACGTAAATTTACCATTTTTTGTTTCTATGTCTAATTGTCCTTTAACTTCTGTTGCCTCAGTTTTTGAAAATTCACGTCTTGTAGTTTCTTCTTTTACAAACCACTCTGCAATATATTCAAATCTAGGCCACCAAAATGCTCTAACCGTTGGGTTGTCCATTCTTTCATCAAATATATCTTTACCAATATCAATTAGTCTGTCATATGCATCTTTGGGCATTTCATCTGGATATTTTCTTATGAATTTATCTAAAATTTCATGAATAAAATTGCCTCTTTCTCTAGCTGACGGCTCAGCATCTAGAGGTTCTTTTGGGAAAAACTTTAGTATTTGCCTTGCATATAGAGAATATGGATCTCTCAGTAAAGTTTCTATATTAGATACCGATAATTTTTTTGGTCTAGCGCCCTTAGGAGGTCTTGGCTCTGGAGGTGTAATTGGCTTTACCGTAGATGGAGTATTCAAAGCATCATTGATTGAGGCAAGCTGAGTTTTACTTTCAAGCTTATCTAACATACCAGTTTTTTGTAAAACCATACGCAACCTAGTTAAAAATGGAGATGCAACAGTTGGAACATCGCCATTTCTCTCAGCTCTTGTAAGTAAAATATCTGGTGAAGATAAAATTTGTGTAAAATCATAAGCCAACTTTCCCATATGTAAATCAGGCGATGGTAGCTTAATTTTCTCTAGCATATCGCGGGACAGCCAGTTAATTTCATTTATTGGGCTAGGCCATGAATTTTCGTTCAAGCTACCCATTATCATAACATTAGCTTTAAATAACCTAGCCTCTTTAGGGGACATAATATAAAGATTACTATGTGATGATGCTTTAGGCCTTACTGTTACTGATTTCATCAATGTTGTTATAACACCTGTATATTCCTCTCCTGTCATATCTGGCATATCGCTTGCGTATTTGCGGAGCTCTGCTAAAAATTTTGCTGCCTTAAATCCTGCATTTCCTGACCATAATTTTGTAGCTCCCTGCGCTTTATCATCATTTGCCAACATTTCTGCAAATTTAATATGCCCATCTAACAATTTTGCAAATGGTAGTTTTTTCCCCTGCATATCCTTTAAAAAAGAATTTGTTATTTTTTCAATATTATTTAGCCAGTCATTTAATATTTCCAACTCTTCTTTATGTTTAGATATTTTTTTAGCTTTACTATTAAATATACCAGACAAACGTTTTTTTATGCCTTTTAGTCCTGCCTCTGGTCTTGGTCCTCTAAGCAAATGATTTTCAAGCAATATAGTTTTTTGAAGAGTATTTTCTCTATTATCTCCCAAACAAGCATACGGGTGTTTTAAACATGAAAGTAGCGTTACTGGAGATAAATTATCTGCCGCCATCGCCGCGGTCAGCCTAAGCCATATTCCTGTTTCTGTATCAACAAGCGCACGCCCAACAGAATCTTGAACATCTATATCCCAATATTTAAGGCGGGCTGCCACACGTCTTGCCAGCGTTCTATCATTTGTAACCAATGCTATGCTTTTATCTGGAGTTTCTAAGACCTCTCGCATTTTAAGAGCAATTATACTTGCTTCTTGCTGAGGAGTACCACAAGTTGCCAAATCCATACCTGTTAGAGCCCTTACATCAACTTCATTTTCAGATTGTTTTTTTCTTTTTCGTCTTGTTGGGGTTGCGGCTTTTAACTTTAACCATTTATCCGCGCTAACAGCAGGTCGCATAGCCTCTGATATAAGTTTTTTCCTTGCTTGAGAACTAATATCTAAATTATGACTACGAGATGATTGCGTTTTATTTTTATCTATATTTATTTTCCACTCTTTTACATCATTTCTACTTATATTTAGGCTATCTAATATTTGTTTAATGCCATATTGCGGATGTGCTTCATCTATTTTTTCCCAGCTATCCTCATCAAGCAAATTATCCATGCCGGTCAAAATAACCTTGCCTTTAGGCAAGTGAGCAACAGCGGAAATTAACTCCTTTTCAGCATTAGTTGTGCTAGAAAATCCAGCCATTACAATATTTTTATCTGTTGAGAAATGTTGCAAATGAGCAGCTTGAATACTAGTTACAATATTTTTTCTTTCTTGCGGGTCTATCATACCTAATTTTGCTAATTTTTTTGGCCATTTATCTGTTAGTATTTCTAAAAAATCTTTAGTTTTATTCCATTGCTCTGTAAATTCTATTGGCGCTAATTTTTCAAGATTTTTAAGCTCTACCCCATGTTTTTGTGTAAAATCTAAAAAGCGCCCCAGCTCCTCTGCCAGCCTTATTGCCTTTGCTGGTGAACTTGCCATGCCTTCAACACAAAGTATCTCATTTGCAAGTAATAATTTTCTTTGTAATGGAGATATAGCAGGAGGTAAATCCATCAATGCTTCTGATAAAATAGAAGAGTCAGATATTTTAAGGCTTGCCTCCTCATCATCAAAATCACGAGGCGTATAAATGCGTGGTAAAATAACAGAATTTGCCTCTGATAGCTCAACAAAAGCATCACGCAAAGCATTACAATTAGCCCTAGTAGGTAAAATAATAGTATAATCCGCCAATGCTAGAGGGTCGCAGCCGACCTCTTTTAATATTCCACTTACCAATATTTTAATGAAATCTTTTTCCGCAGGAATGTTAATTATTTCATATGGAGATGTATAAGAACCATTATTTTTTTTGCCTGAAATATCAGATATATTTTCTTTTTTTATATTTCTGTTATCTGGCAACATATTTAAAACCCCAAAATAATTCAAGCCGCTGTGAACAATAGAGCATAGCGTCTATAAATTCAAACTAAAAATCCTAAATCAACTAAGATGTTATGACATTACATTACGTAACCGAAGTAGTCAAGCCATAAGTTTGAATGAAATATTTTTATCCTTGCAATTATACTCAAAAAGAGTATATAATATACTCATAAAGAGAATAAATAGTGATTCGAGATAATAAGTAAAAAAATTAAGAAGAATAACGATGTTGGTAACCAATTCAAAAATAATGAATAAAACACATATAAGCTATGAAAGGAGAAGAATTATGAACTATGCTAGTTTAAAAACTACAGATATTGATATTAATAATAATGAGAAAGAATTCATTCCCGAATATACAAAAGAAGTCGCAAGAGAAACCGAGGACTTATATAAAAAAGTATCAAAAATAATTACAAGGGCTGAATGGACAGAATTTGCGCCCTACATATATGAAATAAATAGACTAAAAAAAGAAAAAGGAGCAGTAATTTTAGCGCATAATTATATGACTGCTGAAATTTTTAATTGTGTTGCTGATTTTTCGGGCGATAGCCTGCAACTTGCCCAAGAAGCAGCAAAAATTGACTCCGACATAATCATACAAGCAGGTGTGCATTTTATGGCGGAAACTTCTAAAATTCTAAGCCCCGAAAAAACTGTCTTAATACCTGATATGGAGGCAGGCTGTTCGCTTGCATCTTCTATTACCGCTGAAGATGTTAGACTTTTGAGAAAACAATATCCAAATGTGCCAATTGTAACTTACGTAAACACTTCGGCCGAAGTAAAAGCTGAGAGCGATATATGTTGTACATCATCAAATGCGCTTGCAGTTATTGAATCTTTTGATAGTGATGAAATACTTATGATACCAGACCAATATTTAGCAAAAAATATTGCTAAACAAACAAACAAAAAGATTCACACTTATGCGGGTAGCTGTGAAGTGCATGAACAATTCACACCTGAAAGCATCAAGGCTTTTCGCAAAGCGTGGCCAGATGCGGTTATAATTGCCCACCCCGAATGTCCACCAGAAGTAGTCGAGGTATGTGATTTTTCTGGCTCTACAAAGGCTATGAGTGATTATGTTGCAAACAACAAACCTGCAAGAGTTGTAATGATAACTGAATGTTCTATGTCAGATAATGTATCTGTGCAAAATCCTGATACAGAATTTGTTAGACCATGCAATATGTGTCCTCATATGAAACGCATTACTTTGCCCAAAATACTGGATTGCCTACGCAACATGAAAAATGAGGTCATAGTTGACCCAGCAGTTGCAAAACAAGCAAAAGTAGCAATTGATAGAATGCTTGCCGTTAAAGTTTAATTGATTTTGAGGAAATTTGGCTATGTTACACAATATTAAAAGTGATATATTTTTAGAAGATATTGCAGACAGCGTCATAATTGGCGCAGGCGCAGCTGGGCTTTTTGCTGCCCTTCAACTATCAGAAAAAGGACGCAAAGTTACTGTTATTAGTGAGGCTGAGCTTAACGGTATTTGCGCTAGTTGTTGGGCGCAGGGTGGAATTGCGGCGGCAATTTCTAAGGAAGACAGCTCCCAAGAACATAGCAAAGATACTTTAAAGGCCGCAGCAGGTACGGCTGATATCGCGGTTGTTGAGAAACTAACAACTGTTGCACCAAAATATATTCAAATACTTGAAAAATATGGAGTAAAATTCAAAAAAGACAAAAAAACAGGGCAATTTTCTTTAAGTCGTGAGGCATGCCATAGCAAACGCAGAGTCCTAAGGGCAAAGGCAGGTGATGGTTTTGGCAGGGAACTAATGCGGGCGTTAGGTGAGGCAGTTAGTATTGATAAAAATATAAAATTTGTAGCTAACAATACGGCAATAACTATTGTAAGACAACATAGCCAAAGCTCTGGTGATATATGTGGCATTCTCACATTTAATAAGAAAAATAACAGCTATCATATCCAAAGAGCAAAAACTGTAATTTTGGCAACTGGTGGAATTGGAGCGCTATTTTCTTACACAACCAATCCAAATTTTGCAAAAGGAATGGGTATTGCCATGGCAGCGCGCGCAGGCGCGGTTATTGCCGATATGGAATTTGTCCAATTTCACCCAACCGCGCTTGCTATTGGCAAAGACCCAGCACCACTAGCGACTGAGGCTCTTAGAGGTGATGGCGCTTTGCTTGTTAATCAAAATAGTGAACGTTTTGTAAATGAACTTGCTCCAAGAGATGAGGTAAGCCGAGCCGTTTTTGCGCAAATTTTAAAAGGAAATAAAGTATTTCTTGATTGTAGAGATATCAATGTAGAAGAATTTCCAGCCTTAATGGAAGCATGCGCATCTGTTGGTATCAATCCAAAGGCAGATTTAGTCCCAATTCACCCAGCAGCCCATTATCATATGGGGGGAATTGCCACTGATATAAATGGTAAAACTTCTATTTCTGGGCTTTGGGCTTGTGGTGAGGTCGCCTCAACTGGTCTTCACGGTGCAAATAGGCTTGCTAGCAACTCTCTTATGGAGGCCGTTGTTATGGCAGGCAATGTTGCAAATGATATAGACAAAGAAATAAACCATATCAGCACTAATCTTAACATATCTGTGCCTAAATATTGTCAAGATATAGTTAAAAATCACAATAAAAATAACATATCTAAAAAAGGCAAGCTAAAGGAATTGCGAGATATAATGACTAAATATGTCGGGATAATTAGAGATGAAAAAGGCTTAAAAATTGCTATTAGACAGCTAAATAAACTGTCTAAAGATAGCGAAATAGAAAATGAAACGCTAGTTGCAAAAATAATTACTCACCAAGCTTTGCAAAGACGTGAGAGCCGTGGTGGGCATTACAGGGTGGATTTCCCAAAAACTGATAAAATGCAACAACATCGTAGCTTTACTACTTTAAAAGAGATAAATATAGGAACTCTATACAAGAATAAGGAGAGAATTTATGCTTAAAGAAAAATTGGAAATAATAGAAGGTAAAGAACAAGCAAGAATGAATAGCCAATTGCCTAAACTCCCCCTTCAAATGATAAAACATACTATTGAAGAAGCATTTAGAGAAGATTTTGGCAGAGCTGGTGATATTACGACTGCCGCCGTTATTCCAGAAAGTAAAATTACAAAAGTAGCAATGGTTACAAGACAAAAAGGCTGTCTTGCTGGCATTGAAATTGCAAAACAAGTATTTGCAACTATGGACACAGAGCTTGAATTTAAAACTCATTTCAATGAAGGCGATATGGTAAATCCAAATGATGTCTTACTAGAAGTAGAAGGCTCGGCAAAGTCAATTTTAATGGCAGAGCGAATTGCTCTTAATTTCATCGGCAAAATGTCAGGCATTGCTAGCAAAACAAGGGAAATGGTAGATGCTGTTGCTGAATATAAAGCAAAAATATGTTCAACTAGGAAGACAACCCCTACCCTTAGGATATTTGAAAAATATGCTGTCAGGGCTGGTGGTGGCTCTATTCACAGACTTGGGCTTGACGATACAATTTTAATAAAAGACAATCACATTGCAATGGGTGGCGGTATCAAGCAAGTGCTTATCAATGCAAAAAAATATGTAGGTCACACGACAAAAATAGAAATAGAAGTAGACACGCTAGAACAATTACAAGAAGTGCTAAACATAGGAATTGCTGATATAGTAATGTTAGATAATATGAGTAATGCTGAGCTAAAACAAGCAGTTGCCATGGTTGGCGGTCGCATGATAACAGAGGCCTCTGGCGGGGTTAATATAAATACTGTCAAAGATATTGCCGCAACTGGTGTTGATATGATTTCTGTTGGTGCAATTACTCATAGCGCGCCCTGTCTTGACATAGGTCTAGACTTTATAGAATAAAAGAAAAATATAACTTTTATGTTTTTTATAAATTATGTTATAAATTCAATCATAGATTTGAATAAAATAACAAAAGATTAAAAAATGAAAGTTAATATATTTATAATTATATCAATATTATTTATTGGAATTTTTGGCACTTTCAGTAATGCCTTTGCCTCATCTTCGCTTATGCCTCAAGGCCGGTGGCATGTAAAACCAGTAAATTTATTTGATGGTCTTCCTCCATATTGCTATATGAAAAATTATTTCCCCGCAGCCAATATTTCATTGATAATATCAAAAGATGCAGATGCAAATTTATCTCTAGCTATAGATTTTAACGAGGATATTTTAGAAAAAGACAAGCAATATTCTCTTAATCTAACAATTGAGCCAAATAAATTTAGCAAAGGCTTTATGGCAAAAGCAGTAAGCCCCTCTATACTTGTGGCCCAACTTGCAAAACAATCTAACTTTATCGCCTCAATTGGTAGGGGAACGGCTTTAAAAATAGCTCTACCTAATGCTAATTTTAATTTAGCACTTAAAAACACTCTAAAAGCTGTAAAGAAGATACAAAAATGTGTGGATAAGCTCAATTATAACAGCACTAAAACCGAGCCTCCTAAAAAAATTGATAGTAACAAAAATCATGAAATATCAAAAATAACTAAAGAAGAAAATAAACAAATCCACACCACCAAAATGGTTAGTAATAATGACGGCTGGCTTGGTATTTTTCAAAATGCCCTTAAAATATCTAATATAGATACAAGCAATAAAGATAAGGGCGTTTATATTTGGAAAAAAAATGACCTATATGGTAATGCACAAATATTTAAATGGCCCGCTGGAAAAACTTTTTCTGAAATGATAAATTTTTATATAAGCAGAACAAAACAAAGATGCTCCGATAACTTTGCTAAACATTTAGGGCGACAAATGACAATTTCGGGTGGTAAAACCTATGCTATTGGTAATATTGCCTGTGTTGGACAAGATTATAGCAATGCTGCTGCTTTATTATTTTATGGTTTTGACAATAAATTTTTAGTTGTAAATCATGAAGGTGTAACCAATCAGTTGAAAACAGCCCTTAAAGTTAGAGATAACCTATTAAAATACTTTTTAGCCAGAGATGCAAAATTAACTGTGGAGTAATTTTAAATTGGTTGATAAAGACTATAAATTAACAGCAAATACAGATGGATATTTAACAGGCAAATTATTGCTTGCCATGCCCAGTCTTATGGATAGCCCATTTGAAAAGGCTGTTATATATATTTGTTCTCATGATAAAAAAGGTGCAATGGGAATTATAATAAATCGTCCTCTGCCATATATTGATTTTGATGATATTATTCAACAATTAAAGATTGACACTAAATCAATTAAATCAAATTCAATTCCCCCCGTACATTTTGGAGGACCAGTTGACATTACAAGAGGTTTTTTACTTCATAGCACAGATAACATTCACAAAGACACCATATTGCTAAATAAGGAAATAGGCATAACTGCAACAACCGATATGTTAAAACATATAGTTATGGGAGATGGACCAGCAAATATAATATTTACAATTGGCTATACTGGTTGGGGGGAAGGACAGTTAGAAAGTGAAATACAGCTGAACTCTTGGTTAATAACAGATGCCAGCACCGAACTATTATTTTATACAGATGGTAATGAAAAATGGGAAAAAGCCCTAAATTCTATTGGAATAGACCCAAGTAAACTATCGCATATATCAGGAAATGCGTAGCTCTATATAGTAAAATTATCTTTTGGCTTGTATCTAGGTCTATTGGTTGTTTTTCTATCAATATTATTATTTTTATCTATAAATGACCTTGCGAATGTGCCACCTTCTACAGCACAATTTTCTAAACCTTCGTCATAAATATCGTTAGATTTTTTATCTTCTGGCACTGTAAAAGCAACTCCAGCCTCAGCTCCTAGAAAATAGCTGTCAGAAAATTCTTCGCTACGATCGGGTTTTGCTCCTTTTTCTGAAAAAATACCTGATAAGTCATTAAATTTTTTCATTTTTCTTCTCCCCAATTTAAATCAAATCACCATATGTTAATTATATCACACTCCATGCCATATGTAAATAATTTTATGAGTATTCTCCTGTATGGTCTTCCATCAATATTTCTCGTTTACCAACATGGTTAGCAGGACCAATAACGCCATCGGCCTCTAGCTGGTCTATTATTCTGGCCGCTCTGTTATAGCCAATTTGTAAATGTCTTTGAATAAAGCTAGTTGATGCTTTTCTTTCTCTAAGTATTAAGGCAAGTGCTTGGTCATATAGTTCATCATAATCACTGCCACCAGCCACAATCCCTTTAAATCCACTGTCATCATCACTTACAAATGTTACATTATCTACATAGTCTGGTTCACCTTGCGCTTTTAAGTAATTAACTACATTTTCCACCTCTGCATCATCAACAAATGGGCCATGTACTCTAATTATTTTTTCACCAGCAGGCATAAATAGCATATCACCACGCCCCAAAAGCTGCTCTGCCCCGCCCTCACCTAAAATTGTTCTGCTATCAATTTTTGAGGTAACTTGAAAACTAATCCTAGTTGGAAAATTCGCCTTAATCACTCCAGTAATCACATCAACTGACGGTCTTTGCGTTGCCATAATTAGATGTATTCCAGCCGCCCTTGCCATTTGTGCTAATCTTTGGATACAAGCCTCTACTTCCTTGCCTGCCACCAACATTAAATCTGCAAATTCATCAACTATTACAACAATATATGGCATTTCAACCAAAGAAATTGGCTGTTCTTCAAAAACTGGCTTTCCTGTTTCATGGTCAAAGCCCGTTTGTATTTTGTTGGTAATAACTTCACCTTTTTTCTGTGCATCTCTAATACGTGAGTTATAGCCTTCAATATTTCTAACACCTA
>JALTWL010000131.1 GCA_027047045.1 Micavibrio sp. | reverse complement strand
TTTATAAACTTTTCATCAAATTGAATTATATTAAACACTGAAAAAGAAAAAATTTATTTAGAACAAAAAAATTTAGAAAAATTATTTCCAAATATCCTTAAAAATATATTTTATTATCAAAAAAAAATATACATATTAAATTGACCAGGTAGCTTCACAAATATTAGAATATGATCTTTATGATTAAATACCTTAAATTTTTTAAATAACTATAAAATAAATTTTTTTAACATATCTAAAATAGATTTTTATAAATTCCTAACAAAAAAAAACTTTATACCTGAAAAATGAATAATATTTATATGACAAAAGAAAAAAGCTTGGCTTTATGATTTTAAAAATGAAAAATACAATAATATAGAATATGAAAAAATACATGAATTAAATGAATCATATTTTATAGACGAAATACAAGCAGAAAACTTCTTATATAAAAGTATAGATGAAATTAAAATTATAAAAATATTATTCATCTGAAAATATTTTAAAATAATATATAATAACAAAGAAATTAATATACCTACAAAAACATTTGAAAATATAGCTACTCAAACAAAAATTATAAAACCAAATTATATAATAAAACCTAATATATGCCTATAAATAAAATTAATAGCTAAATTCCACTGTTATATCAACATATCAAGTATAAAATCAAGCTGGCTGATCTTCACTAATTATAGCACCCAAATCAAAAGTATAATTGTATGTATTTATATCACCATTTGTATTTAAATTTCAAACTTGATCCACTAAAATATATCACGTAGAAAAATTATTTAAAACAGCAGTTCATGTAGAAATTCAATATCATGTATTACCATCATAATCAGGTATAATATAACCAGAATATACTAAGTCTGAAGATTTTTTTATTATTATTCTAAATGGAGCTCAAATAGTATTAACTTGTACATTCACTAAATTAGAATATGTTATACTTCAAGTAGATAATGTTCAAATATTTATATATCACGTACTTATAATAAAAGTAGGTCTATCTACATAAAAAATCAAAGAATACACATCTGAATAATTGCCAGCATTATCTGCTATTTTAAAATCAATTAAATACTTACCATAATCTAAATTATTTAAAATATATTCTGCTGATCAAGTAGTAATACTAGAAATTATTAGTCAAGTAGAAGAAATATCTGAAGACCAAGAAGAATTAATACTATCCCATTTATATAATCATACCAAGGCACTTCCTGTATCTACACCTAATGAACCAGTATGAGAATCAGAATAATAAAAAATTATATTATTATTTCAACCAGGTAAAATTTGTCAAGAAAGTACATTTGAACCTGTAATTATTGGAGCTTGTAAATCTATTCACCATTTTACAAATAAATAATCAAATAAACCATTAATCTCTGCTAATGTTAAAGCATAATTATATTGTATAATTTCTCATATAACACCTTTAAAAAAAGATCCCTCATAAGCAGTATATCAAGTAAGATTAGCTATATCAAAAGTATCATTTTTCACTGCTCAAATTCATATACTACCTCATGTTTCATAAGCATTACATCAAAAAGAAGTATCAAAAATACAGCTTCAATGAGTTGTTTGAACTTCTACTCATGTTAAACTTCAAACTAATTGCTTATTTAAATAAGCATTAGTTATATTTCAAATAGCATCAAATGTTAGTATCAAACTATATACTGTATTAGAACTTATAGATCACAAATCAAAAATTTTATAAGGATCAATCCAATCAATTGTATTTCGAGTTCAAACATAAAATCTTCATCAATTTATTTGAAAAGCAAATCATTTTTCTTTTCAACCTTGCTCATAAATTGTTTGAAAAGTATTAACATCTCCAGATGTCTTAAAAAGTAATACAAAAGATTTTTGTTGATATCAAGTGTCTAAATTTATCAACAAATTATCAGTTACATTTAAAATATCATCTAAACCATCAAAAATTATCCCAGGATATCAATTAATACCTGAGGAAATTAAAATAGGCTGTTGATTTCCAGAAAATTGAAATCAAGTATTTAAATTACCAAACTTATCTATCCATTGGGAAATATTAAAAGGTGTAGTAGGATTATTTGTTAAATCCCCGTCTCAATCTATATCTTGTGCATCAAAATAAAAAACTCTTCAAGTAAGAATATCAAAAGGAGTTAATGCATATGATACATTAAAAAAAATATATATAAACACTATACTGCCAACCAAAATCTTCCTTAACATCTTAAAAATCCTACTACAACAAATATAAAATTAGCCCTATTAAAATTATAATACTCTAATCTAAATATATAAAATTTAACTATAATTATTTAAAATTTAACTATTGACTTATCAATAAATTAATATTAACAAAGGTTTGAAATAAATAAACTTTTTATTAAATTAATGTTATAAAACAAATAAAATTTATATTATAATAATTTAAAAACAAAATATGAAAAAAATACTAATATCAATAATAATTAGTACAATTATAACATTTCAATACAGTTTTGCCTGGATATGACTAATAGCGGAAGTATGAGATATATTAACAACTACAAAATGGAATGAAATGATAAATGTATTAGAAACAAAAATTGATACAATAATAAATTCATGAAGTTGAATTTGAATATTTATATCAAAAACAGGTACAACAGCATATTTTAAAACAATAACAGGATGAAATCATATATCTCTTACAGAAAGTAATAATACAATAAGTATAAATTTTACATGAGCATTAGAAAGTAGTCCTATACCTTATATGACTAACGAAAGCCCTATAGCAGTACCTATTAATAGCACAATAGATATAAATATATATTGATTAAATTTTATACCAAATACTACTATATCAATACCATGATTTCCATGAACTATTAATTGAGTAAGTCCTTTAGCACCAAATTACTTAACTGCAAATATAACTACACCAACGACAACCGGTATATATGATATAGTGATATCAAATAATTGAGTACTAAATACATTATGGACAGGAAACTGAATATGAATGTTAGAAGTATATGATCCAACTCAAATAGATATAGATATAGTATATAATATTGCTGCTAATGCTGCTACAAAAGATGATGCAGCTACACAACTAATAAACAATTGATTATTACTTGCAGCAAGACCTATTACAAATAATGTAGCTGAAGCTTTAAATGTTAGAAATATACCATGAGATCAATTAGTAGATTGAGAAATTTCATCACAATATCAATTAACTACTGTTCAAGAATTTTATATATTATATTACTTAAATGACACCTTTCAATTTGTAGCTAGAGTATGGAAAAATGATTGAACTACTACAACATTAGATGAATTTACAGATACAGTTGCTACATTATATGACTATCAAATAAGATACTGAAATAATTATTATACTTGAACTGTAAATTTCAATTTTGCATCATCATCCGCGAGAAGTTGGACAGATTGAACAACTTTCTCACCAGACGACTGAGTATGGTGATTAGCAAATTGAGATCTAGATTGAGACGCTCCAGGACCTTATCTATATGACTATACTACTTGAAGTTGGTGATTTTGAAATATGAATAGCACAGATGCAAGTGCTACAGATTTATATATAGATTGAACAGCTAATAACTGAACTATATCTGCATTAGTATTTATAAAACAACCTTAAAATAAAACATATAAGTTATTTATTTAAAATAAAAAATTAAAATCCCAGGAATTATATACCTGGGATTTTAAAATAAAAAACTTAATATTTATAATTACTAATTTTAACTAACTTTAACTTCCTTAATTACTTCTTCAATAACTTTTTTCATACCTTCCTCTATTTCTGATGTTAGATCTTTAACAGATTTTATTTTATCTGCTAAATCTTTATATGCGGTATCTAATTTTTCATATAAAATTTCCTCAAATTTAGAAATCTGTTCCACTTCTATTTGATCCAAATATCAATTAATACCAGCATAAATCAAAACAACTTGTTTGTAAAAAGGTATAGGCTTATGAGGAGGTTGTTTCAACATCTCAACCATTCTTTTTCATCTTTCTATCTTTTTTTGAGTTGATTCATCAAGATCTGACGCAAATTGCATAAAAGCAGCCAATTCTCTAAAAGTAGCTAACTCTAATCTAAGTTTACCAGCAACTTTTTTCATTATTTTTGTCTGTGCTGCACCTCAAACTCTAGATACAGAAATACCAACATTAATAGCTGGTCTTATACCCGAATAAAATAAATCTGCTTCCAAAAATATTTGTCAATCTGTAATAGAAATTACATTAGTAGGTATATATGCTGAAACATCTCAAGCCAAAGTTTCAATTATTGGTAAAGCTGTTAAAGATCATCAACCATAATTTTCATTTAATCTAGCAGCTCTTTCCAAAAGTCTGGAATGTAAATAAAATACATCACCAGGATAAGCTTCTCTACCAGGAGGACGTCTTAAAAGCAAAGAAATTTCTCTATATGCTACTGCATGTTTAGACAAATCATCATAAATTACCAATGCATCTTTCCCATTAAACATAAAATATTCACCTAACGCACATCCTACATAAGGAGCTAAATATTGCATAACAGCTGGAGAATTAGCTGGAGCTGAAACAACTATAGTATAATCTAATGCTCCATGTTCTTTCAACAATTGAACTAACCTTCTAATTTTTCATTCTTTTTGTCATATAGCTACATATATACAATATACATCCTTTCCTTTTTGATTTAATATAGTATCAACTGCTACTGTTGTCTTTCAAGTTTGTCTATCTCAAATTATCAATTCTCTTTGTCATCTTCATATTGGTATCATTGCATCTATAGCTTTTATACCTGTTTCCAATGGAACATTAACAGATTTTCTAGTTATTACACCAGGTGCTATTCTTTCAACAGGATAATATTCTTTTGGAGAAATTTCTCCTAAACCATCTATTGGATTTCATAATCAATCTACTACTCTACCCAAATAATCCTCTCAAACTCCAACTGATAATATTTTTCAAGTACTTTTAACTATACTTCACTCTCTAAGAGAAGAATAATCACCTAAAACTAATACTCATACTCTATCTGGCAACAAATCCAAAACTAATCATTTAACTCCATTTTCAAATTCAACTAATTCAGAGAACATTACATCCTCCAATCATATTACAGTAGCTACTCAATCTTTTATTTCTAATATTTCTCATTTTTTAGAAAACTTTTCTTTTAAGTCAGTTGAATTAATATCTTCCTTAATTTTTTGTAAAATTTGATCTACAATATTTGACATCTATTTAAAATTAAATTTTTAAATTTTTAATAACTTATTAATATCTTTTTCTAAAGATTTATAAAAATATAAACCTTCTCATTTTACCAACAAAACTACATCATCAGTAACTTCTTCTCTAAAATCTACATTATTAAATTTATTTAATAAATATTCCTTTACTTCATTTAATATATTACCATTAGATTTAACATAAAAACTTTTTTTATAATTAGGATACTTTCTCTTTAATAAGTTCAAAATAGAAATAATACTATAAGTATTAAGTTTTCCATATTTTTTTAATACATCAACCCAATCAATTATATTATTATCTATATATCAAATAGCATCAAAAACATCTTTTAAAAATAATTTTTTATTAAATTTTTTAACTAAATACAAAATTATTTCTAAATAATAAATAACAT
>JALTWL010000130.1 GCA_027047045.1 Micavibrio sp. | reverse complement strand
TTGATTTACTCCCAATTGACAAAGTAAGGGAGTAAAAGATAATATTTCTACATAAGGATTAAGATAACCCATAAATAAATCTATTACATAATATAAAATTGCAACAAACAAACCAAATATCAACAATTTAATAATATAATCCATATTTACCTCCTAAATAACGAAATTATCCCAGAAAAAGCAGACATAAAAATAATAATTGAACGAAACAAAGATAAAGGCAAAGAATCCAATATATCTTGATTTAAAAAAACAACATGAGAACCAAATATATCAACAGAATATTCAGGAATTGAACCACAATCAGAACTATTTGGAATAAAAGTCCTTGAAATAATAGAATCCAAACCTTCATTAATATATTGCTTAGCAGATTCAGTTATTTGCGAAGGATCATCAATTAAATCATTAAATCTATCAATCAACGAAACTGCTTTACTGAAAAAACCAGAATCATCAATTGAAAGATTGCCATCTAAAACGTCTTTTATATCATCAAGTTTACTATTTGTATCACCAATAGCTTGCCTAGTAGCATTAGCCTCAATTTGAGCTTTTAAAATATCAGCCAATCTATCCATCTGTTTGTTCCAATTATCCATAAAAGAGTTACTATTATCACCAGAATTGGACATAGTAAAAGAAGCGTTAAAATCACTCAATTTATTATTTATTTCAGAGAGTATAGAATTAGTACGATCTATTTTTGAACCAACATTATCTATTTTTGTACCTAAAATAGATGTTTGTTTATTTATAGAATCATCAACCCTTTTTATATTCTTATTTATATTGGATTGAGCATTGTTGATAGCGTCAATTATCGGTTTAACATCAAGATTGAAAGTTATGTTTCTATCATTATCTTTTATATCAATATCTGATGGACCAGTATAGTTATTATCATCATTATTATTAGAGGAATTTGTATCGTTTTGATCTGGATTAGGATTTGTATTTATTTTACACTCACAAATAGTATCGAGAGTGTTAGCGTTACATTCAAACTTGTCAATATTCGCTACTGTATTACACTTCAATATACATTCATTGTATTTATCATTGCAATCTTTCGGCTGAACATAAAGATAATAATATTCGCAAGAATTACTAATAGTAGCATACTCATGATGAATACATTTTGCAATTTTATAGTTATCCATATGAGCTTGACAATCTTCCATTGTCGAAAATCTATCAACATATGTCAAGCCATTCCACTCTTTTGGAGGATATTTCTTGCTACAATCGTCAAATTTACAAGATCCATCAGGTTGAGTTATATAACCTACTTGCTCACATCTTCTATCACAAGTTTTTGTACCATTTAAATCAAGAGGTGGAGCACCATCGGGGCATATATCAGAATAATCAGCGACAGAGTTATCAAAATAAAAATATCTTCTAGTAACAAGATAAAGATTATTACCACGATCAGATACACTTTCAAGCAAATAACATCCAGTAGTATATGTAGTTTGACGACATAAAATGCTACCAGTTTGCAAAGGAGAATCTATCTTTATATAAATAGTTTCAGTAGAATCTGAAAAATTAGGATTAGAAGACAAATTATAATTACGAATACCCTCAGACTTTAACTCATCAACATAATAACCATTACCATAATAATAAAAATCAACATTAGAATACATTATAGCAGTAAAATTTGTATAATCTTGAGCAAAAAGCTCAATTACAAAAAAAATAATTAAAATCACAAATCTATACATCTCAATTCCTCAACAATCCCAATACTGCAAACATTGGAGCAGTTACAACCGTCAGATAAAAGTAAATGCTAAACATCGCATTAAATACATCGCTATCGGTAAAAGGTATTACTGTAATATCCATCTATTTCCTCCCAGCGGTTATAAATATGTAGCTCATGAAAAAAAGAAAAGTAAAACCAGAAAGAACTCCAGTAAGAGCAAGTAAAAAATTGTATTGATCAGGATAAAGCCCATATTCACCTACTTTTTGAGGGATATAACATTTCATAGAAGTTTCGTTATACTCATAACCAGGAATAAAAGTACCTTGATATCTGGTACTTCTTTCACTATCTTCATGAGAATATTTATAATAAAGTCTACCAGCGGATTGGTCATAATAGAAATAATCAACACATTTCTTTCTTTGAGAGTAAAGATAGGCTGGATGAGTATCTTTAGCAAACAGAGCAGTTAAAAGAAGAATAAATAAAATAATTCCTCTCATAATTGCTCCCTTAAGATACTCTAATCACTTTGATTGCATATCCAACAGACCAAACAACAATCAAACCAAGAAGAAACACAGCGAAAGAGGCGGTAAACGCCTCTATATTGATATGGGTCATGACTTGTTTCCAAGTGCAATAACTTTTTTAATCCCCCAAATAGCAGCTATCGCCAAGATAATTGCACCAGCCATATTAGTTATAGCAGTAGTATTAATCTCAACCTGTTGCCCTAGCACATCAACTGGAGCAGCAAAAGCAGTTGAAGCAAACAAACCTAGTCCCATAACCCAAGCAAATGGATTGCGAAGAATCTTTCGCATAATCTCCCCCTTATGAAGTTTTTTGAGGCAATGCCTCCATGGAGTCCTCAAGGGAGGACTCGAGGAAGCTATGCGGCTTTTTTGGATTGAGCGGTAGGATCAAATGGATTTTTATCGAGGATTATTACTTGATATTTTTCATCCACAAAAAGGAACGCTTTATCTTTTGTGGTAAAATATTGATACGGAATAACAATATATTTGCCTACACTTCTATCGATTAAATCTTTATAATCCATTGGAAGCGTTATATCTTCAGCGTAAATTTTTGGCTTACCCTGTTTAGTTACCATTCTCATCATTACGTTTACAGTCAGATACTCGGTTATCTGGCCAGTATGTTTGTCTGTTCGCTGGATTATGTCTCCTGATACGATTTCGCCTACAAAGAATAGTGTCATAGTGAACTCCTTTTGATGTAATTTTTGGAACTCTCTTAACGCAACAGGATAGGCGGAGTTCCTGCACCTATCCTGGAGCAGTTTAACGACTTACTCAGGTCGTGAATCTTGATTTACTGGAATGTAATCAAAGAGCGTTTTTTGTTTAGGCGGGTTGTACTCTTCAACTAAATACAAAGGCACTTTTTGGAAGTTTTTTAAGATTAAGTAGCCATTTTTCTCATCTATATAGATAGGCTCAAGGATTAAGCCAGTGCCTTTGAATCTGTATCTTTTATCAGTTGTAGCCATTTAAAATCCTTTATGAAAAAGAACCATTTCGCCATTGTGAAATACAACTACTCCAGCCATATCTTTCAATCTCTTTTCTATTTCACAAAACTCTTTTTTCTCATGTTTTTTCATATGTTCAATATAGGAATTTTGCGTATCGATAGGAATAACGGCGTCATAATCTTCAACATACTCCACATACAGTTTCAAAAGCCTAGGAGTATCTATTTCATATAGAACAGTCATTTTTGAACTCCTTTTATAGAAATCAAGATGTTATCGATTACCTCTTTAGCGGTTTTTGGACGTTTTGTTACATATCTTTGGGTAGTAAGGATATTTGTGTGGCCAAGTGTGTGAGATACTTTTTCGATTGGTAGATTTAGATAGTTAATAGAATATGTACCTATAAGATGTCTAATATCATGGATTCGCAGTTTTGGTAAGTTATTGGATTTTAAAAAGCGTTTCCATGCACGTCTAATATCGATAAATCGATTTTTTGTTTGTGGATTGAAAAATACGTAAGAGTCTAAAGAGTAGTAATCGTATTTTTTAGCCAAATAGAGTTGATAAAGAAATACGGATCTTAAAGTTTCAGTCATTTCGTAACTCATATTTTTTCGAGTTTTATTCAAAGATAATGGAATGTGATAGCGGTTATTTTCTAGATCTACATGTTTCCATTTAAGAGATAGAGCTTCATTCAATCTTCTACCATGAGCGAGAAAAAGGAAAATATTGCGATAGATAAATTCTTTATGATTGAGGATTGCCTGGAATATTCTTTTTTGCTCCTCTATTGGTAGAGTGAAATAGACTTTATTATCAAATGGTGGAAACTCAATATATTTCAATGGATTTTCTTGAATTATTCCAAGTCTTACTGCAAGATTTACACATACTTGCATATCGGATTTCATATTTTTTACAGTTTTTGGCTTGAGCTTTTTAAGTAGAGAATTAAAAAAGTTTTGGTAATGTATGAAGTTGAGGGTGCGAACGTTTTTTGTCCCGATAGCGTTTCTTACGTAACTTTCCCACATATATTTTTTTGAAGATATAGTGTTGGGAGAACGTATATCGGAGTAGAGTTCAAGATATAAATCAAAAAGGTCGTTAAGAGTTTGAGGGTTTTGCATGGTGGAACTCCATATAATTTAATTACTAAACTATATTTAGTAATATATAACAAAATAAATAAAATTCAGCTTAATAGGTAAATATGAACAAAAAAGAATTTTGCAAATATATCGGTATTACAGAACAAGGATACTACAAATGGAGAAAAGAAAAACCAAATTTATTTAAAATATTGGAAGATTTTAGAACTAAACAAAATAAACAATATTTAGATGAAAAAATTGAAGAACTAATCAAATACTTCAACGAACTAGATCAAGAAGAACAAGAATTATATATAGCAGAAATCAAAGCAAGAGCATTAAGAAAGAAATTGGGGTAGATCAGCTTAAAGGAGTTCCAATGTTCGATAAAAATAGTAAAACTATGAAAATAATAGATTTTCTAGATAAAGTTTTAAATCCAAAAGATTATGAAATTAGAAAAGAGCAAAGAAAAAAAGAAAGGATAAAAAAATTCAATGAAAACAGAAAAAAAAGATATAAAGAATTTGTTAAATCTAATATAGAAAGAGGTAAAAAATATGAAATTCAAATAGGCAAACATTTTGAAGATCAAGGATATATCGTAAAATTCAATGGTATCGAAAAAGAAAAAAAAGATGACAGCATAGATCTAATAGCAATAAAAAAAGATGAAATAATATTTATACAATGTAAAAACTGGAAAGAAAATTCTAAATATAAAATAACACAAGAACAAATAAAAGCTTTTATAGGTGATACATATAAATTTATTGAAAATAATCCAGTATATAAAGATTATAAAATCAAAAGACTATTCATAATATCAAACAAAATTCTAGACAAAGGAGCTTATTTATTTATAAAAGAAAATCAACATCTAATTAAATACAAAGTTATACCTTACAAAGAAGACAAAAATAACAATAAACAACCAAAATACTCATAACCCAGAGGTCGCAGGTTCAAATCCTGCCTCCGCAACCAAATAATTCCTCTACTCTAATCTACTTAAAACTAGTTTTTCTAACTACTTATGGATATGTTTAGTTTTGTCAGGCTTTACAATAATTGCAAATATCAAAGCCAATGTAGCAAAAATTGCAAGTCCTATATAAATTCCAGTCATTTATCAGCTCCTTTGTTTATTAAAACCGCTCCAGCTATATAAAGCACAAATACAAAATATATTACGATACCCGTTATAAGACCTTGTGGTATATTATGAGATTGGCCAAAAAAGCCATTTATTATGCTTAATCCACCCACTATATTTGCAAAATTTATCAAGCCTTTACCAATCTCTTTTAACGTCTCTTGTTTCATATTGTACTCCACTAATTATCATATAATATCACATTTATTAAAAA
>JALTWL010000129.1 GCA_027047045.1 Micavibrio sp. | reverse complement strand
CACACACACCACACACACACACACAATTATCCAGAGTATATTAAAAATTTATTTTCTTCTGATATTTATGAATTTTCAAAACATAACTAATTAAATTTTTTCTGGGTTTCTGCTAAAGTTCTATAACACATGAAATGATTGAACAAACAACTCTGGAAGCAGCAACTCAGTGTAACCTGCTATTTTCTTTACGAATATTTTTATTTTTTTATTTTTTTATTAGTAAAATATATTTTTACTATTATGTGAGTTTGTACATAGTTGACTCTTTAGTATGATCTTAAATATCTGGTTTCCTCTCTAAAGGAGAGAATGAAGGCCACAAGTACTGGCCACATAACAACAAATGTGCTTAATTATTAAGCACAGTTTATTCAAAACTCATAGTTTATTATGGCGATTGTATTAAATATTTTTGATAAAATTCACCCTTATCTTGAGATTTTGTGACTTTAATAGAAACAAAATGTCCCTTTACAGGGTTTTGTCAGTAAATGAAAACAGAAATATTTAGTCTCACCTCTCTCTGTGGTGTTCTTCAGTTTCCATTATCTCCTCAGTAATATATTCACTGTTCTCCTAAAAAACACGACAACACATAATGACAACTACTATGTCAAATTACACAGACAGACACCAAAAGTAAATAAATGGATCTGCAGACAGGTTCCTGAGTTAACTGTCCAACAAGTCTCTAGGATAGCTTTCTTGAAGAGACAAATGAGAAGAACTTCTACTGACAAGAAACAATAGTTACTTTATGCTGCGTGTCGACATTGCTTTTGAATGCCATAAACCATTATAAAACAATGTTCAGAGGTGCTACACCTGTTTTACGTAATGGCATCGCTTGTATAGTTTATGACAGTAATCACACCATTCTACTCTAGTAGTAAAATGACTGGAAAACCAAGAGAATATTGCTGAGTTCTGAACAGGTAACTTTTTGTGTTCCCATAAATTGCTACCGTCACAAGAGAAACCATATACACACACTCACAC
>JALTWL010000128.1 GCA_027047045.1 Micavibrio sp. | reverse complement strand
AAATGACATACTTTTTTGAATAATGAAGTGGTTCAGGTCAAACCAAAAGAAAATAAAGTTGTTTTGAAGAATTGAACAGAGATAGAGTATGATTATTTAGTGATAGCTACATGAGCTAAAAAAGATTTTGAGGCTATTCCGGGATTAGAAGAATATTGATATTCTGTATGTGATGATGTTCATGCACCTAAAATATGGGAAAGGTTACAAACATTTGAGGGTTGAGAAGTATGGATATGATCAGCTCCTTCTAAATGGTGAACTAGAGTTAAAATTCCTAATTGGATAGCTCCTTGTGAATGACCTATAGGTGAGTCTATGTTTATGATAGAGCATTATTTTAGAGAAAAAGGTATTAGAGAAAAAGTAAATATAAATGTTTTTACTCCAGGTGAAATATTTTTTGAAGATGTTGGTGATACAGTGAGATGAGCAGTAGGTATGCTTATGGAAAAGAAATGATTAAAGTTTTATAATAATAAAAAGATAGAAAGAATTGAAAAAGATAAGATAGTATTCCAAGATGGTACAGAATATACTTGTGATATGGCTATAATTATTCCAGTGTATAGATGACCTGATTTTGTATTTAATAGTGAATGATTAGGTGATGAAGTAGGTTTGATACCGACAGATTTACAAATGAGACATTTAGATTTTGATAATATTTTTGCTGCATGAGATGTAAATGCAAATACAATGCCTAAGCTGTGACATTTGGCTATTAAACAAGCTGATATAGTTTCAGCTACTATTTTAAATGATGTAGGTGAAGAAGTAGAAATTCCTGAATATAGACCAGAAGTTCTTTGTATAATGAAAATGGGTGGTAAAGAAGCAGGTGCTGTGTGGACAGATATTGCATTTCCTCATGAAAATAAAGAAAATATAGATGCAGTATGGCATGGAATGCAAATATGAAGATTTAAAGATATGTTTGATTGGTATTATAAGACTTTCCATAAAATGCCTCCTCATATAGGAGAAAAAATGTTTAAATGGATGATAAAAACTTTTGGTATTTCAAATAAAAAACAAAAATAAATATTATTTAGTTAATTTATTGTATTTATTCCCGGATATTTAATATCCGGGAATTTTTGTAATTAATTATGTTGAATTGTTTTTGTGTTTTTATAATATTAATTTTATATTTTATATTTTTATAAAATTAAATGAAAATTAATAGGTCATTTACATTAATAGAATTGATAGTTGTTGTAGCTCTTTTGGTTGTTATATCAGCTGTAGCATTTATTAGTGTTACTAAGTGGATTTGATGAAGTAGAAATACAAAAAGAGTATGAGATTTGAAGAATATAAGTATATCGTTATTTAGTGAATATTGAGATAAGATATGAGATTATCCTGAACCTTGAGAATGGATATGAATATATGATTTAAGTGGGAATTTGATAGCAAAACAATGATTGTTTAATGAAAATCCATATAGTAAAGTAGCTGATGTATTATCAGAGTTGCCAAAAGATCCGTTATGAGAGCCAAATGATGGATATTATGGTTATACAAGTATAGTAGATTGAAAATGATTTGAATTGGTAGCATTATTGGAAGATATTAAATTATTTGCTGAAAGGATAGTACAAGGGGTATATGCTGAATGAATAACTAGGATACCATATGTATTGGTATCACATGATATAAAATCTGGAAAACATAAAATGGTGGATATATTTTCTTATTTACATAGGACATTTTGATTTTTGAATAAGAGGATATTGTGAACATGAGGTAAGATGATATTGAATACAAATAATGTGATAAATGAGACTTTTAATGATATAAATGTACTGTGAGCAGTAGTTAAATGAGGAAAATATAACTACTATGAACCTGGTTTAATAACATGAGAGAATGTAGTAAATTATAATATAACTACATGAGATATAAAGCCTGCATTGCCAATAGATAATTATTTTTCACCTAGTAATTTACGCTTGGATAGTGTGGCAAATAATTTGTTAAATTGTGATGATAGGTGAGTGTGTTTATTTAAGGATATAGGTACAAGTTGATGGGATTATATAGGTAAGCTTATAAAACATCCTAATTGATATTATTATGGTATAGGTATTTTATCAGGTGTTAATGTTTTATTTAAATTAGATAGAAATTTTAAATTTATTACTATTAAACAATCTCCATCATTATATCGTTTTACAGATATAAAAATAGGTAGTTGAAATAATTTAATTATTTTTATTACAGAAGTGTATTATAGAAGATGATATATATTAAAATTAGATCAAAATTTAAATTTTTTAAAAGGATATTATTTTTATTCTAGACTGGATCCTTTTTATCAAAGACAATATTATTTTTATTGGAACAAAGATCTTATTACTGAGGATAATAAATGAAACTTTTATCTTTTTACAACTGATTATTACTACGATTATCAATATGGTAGATCTATACGGTATTTGACATATTATAAATTTGATAATTGATTGAATTATATTACATGAGATAGGTATGTATTATGTTGATGAAATCGTTGACGACAAGTATATTTTACTTTGTGAGATATAAAGATAAAAGATAATTATATGTATTTTATATGACGCTGTTCATATTGATATACTACATCTACTGTTAATTATCTTATAGGTAAAATAGATTTAGATACTTTAAATTACTGGTATAGAATTTTATATACATATAATTGACAAAATGGTATACGTTTATATAACTTATATATAGATAATAATGAAAAACTATATATAGCAGGTCAAAAAGCTGATACTGTTTGTTCTAGAGTAGGTAATAATTATAAATGGATTAACTTTGTTAGTGTATATGATACTGGTTTAAATTATATAACTTGAATCTTATTAGCTTATACTTGAGATAATTATTCTTATAATTACTCATTTATTTATAATAATGATTTTTATTTAGTTTGAGCTCATAGAGCTTATATTAGTTGATGATATTATAGTGTAAAAGATATATTTAAAATGAATATTAATAATTTTTTTAATAAAAGTTATTTTTTTTATAATTTGTCTTGAGCTGGTTATAATGGTTTAACTACAGAGTATTATTTACCTTATTTAGGTAAAATTTGATTATTGTGATATAATTTATCTTACACTTTTGGTAGTTGGGACATTGGTTTATTTGTTTTTGATAATAATATTTTTAATAATTTAAATATAGATTTAAGTCTAAATAATTTGTGTAACTGATATAGAGTTATTACAACTAACTTGAAAACAAATTATTATTATAATATAATTAAACAAAGAGTAAATTTTTCTATACCTAATAATATATCTTATTCACCTATTGATTTTATAGTAGATATTAATTCAAAAGATTTAACAGATACAGTTGTATTATATTAATTTTACTTGATTTTACTAAAAATATTTTTATAAAATTAACTAATTTTATATTTCAAATTCTCCCACTGATGGTAGTAATTAATTCAAAAACTTTATTATTACTTTTATTATTACCTACCTATCATGGTGGGAGAGTTTGAAGTTGTTGAAAATAAACAGCTTCAATTACTTCAAACACTCCCACCGTTAGGTGGGAGTTTTTATTTTATAAGGTAATTTATATAATGTGAATAATAAAAAAATTTGTTTGAGAAAATTTTGATTATTCTGATAGAAAGATTAAGTTTTTTGATACTTCTCTTAGAGATTGAGCTCAAACTCCAGGTGTTAATTTGACTGCAAATGATAAAATTGAAATAGCTAAAAAGATAGATAGTTTGTGAATAGATTATATTGAAGCCTGATTTGCATCTGCTTCGAAAGCTGATTTTGAAGCTATTAAAAGTATTATAAAACAGACAGAAAATGCTATAATAGTATCTTTGGCAAGACTTAAAGAAGATGATATATTATCAGCTTATGAAAGTTTAAAATCTAATATAAAAAGATCATTAATTCATATTTTTATATGAACTTCTCCATTACATAGACAATATAAATTGAAAATGAATAAAAAACAAATATTAGATTCGATATCAAAATATACTAAGATAGCTTCTAAATATTTTGAGTGAAAAGTAATGTTTTCACCAGAGGATGCTTTGAGGACTGAGAGAGATTTTTTGTTTGAGAGTGTATATGTTGCTATAGAAAATGGTGCTAATATTATAAATATACCTGATACAGTTTGATTTTCTCAGCCTTTTGAAATATATGAACTTTTTAGAGATTTAAAGGATGAGTTTGGAAAATACGTAGAATTTTCTACACATAATCATAATGATTTGGGTAATGCTGTTATAAATACTTTGTATGCTCTCAAAGGTTGAGCGAATATTTTACAATGAACTTTGCCGCCTTTGTTTGGAGAAAGAGCTTGAAATGCAGACTTAGTACAAGTTATAATGAATATAAAAAAGAGGCCTGATTATTACCCTTTTTCTATAGATAATATTAAACTGAATAAAATTTATCAAATAGTAAAAGAAATTGAAAATATTAGTTGAAAAAGAATACCTCCTCATTATCCAATCTTGTGAAGATTGGTGCATTCACATTCTTCATGAATTCATCAACATGGTGTAAATGCTAATAGACAAACATATGAAATTATTTCTCCAGAAGAAATAGGTATGAAAATAGAACAGTCTTTTATTTTGACTAATCAAAGTTGAAGAGCTTGATTGGAAGAGACTATTAAAAAATATTTTTGATTAAATTTGGATAAATGAATTTTAGATAAAGTTTTTTGAGAATTTAAAAAATTGACCTCTAAACAAAAGTTTGTTACTATGCAAGATTTATCATTGATTTTAAAATCGAATTGAATAAATACTAGTCAAAAATTTAGTTTAAGATTTTGTGAAGTTTGTGTAGATTACAATAAAGATTTTGTTGAAGCTAAAATTGTTTTTAATAATAATTGAAAAGAAAAATTTGTTTTAGCAAAAGGTGTTTGACCTGTGGATGCAATTTTTAAAGCTTTTGAAAATTATATTAAAGAAACTTATCCTAGTATTGATTTAAATTTGCTAGATTTTCAAATAGAAGCATTGTGAAATAGTTCGGAAGCTATGGCTAAAGTTTATATTATGTTGGATATAAATTGACAATTAAAAGAAGAGTATGGTATAGATAAAGATATAGTAAAAGCGTCTGTAAAAGCATTTTTACAAGTTTTAAATAGAATGTAAAATTTATGCGTTTAGATTTATGGCTTGTTAAAAATTGATTTTTTCAAAGTAGAAATCAAGCACAGGAAGCTATTTTGCGTGGAGATATTTATATAAATTGAAAACAAATTAAAAAATTTTCTTATAAAGTTTGAGATGTTGATAAAATTGAATTTTTATGAAAAAATTTACCAAGATGATATTACAAATTAGAATATATAGATAGAAATCTAAATTTGTTTAAGAATGTTAATAAAGTTTTGGACTTATGAAGTTCTAAATGAGGTTTCTTATATTATGCTTTAGAAAAAGTAGATTATGTAGTATGAATTGAAATTTCAAAACAATTTGAAAAGTATCTTTTGGATTTAAAAAAAATTTTTACTAATAAAAAGTATGATATTATTTTTGATGATATATTTAAAATAGACATTAATAAGTTATTATCCAAACATTGAAAATTTGATTTAATTCTAGCTGATTTAACTTTGGAACCTATAATTAGTTTTCAATGAATTAAAAGATTTTTTGATGTTTTAAGAGATAATTGAAAATTGTTATGGGTGCATAAAGGT
>JALTWL010000127.1 GCA_027047045.1 Micavibrio sp. | reverse complement strand
CTAGGCTCTAAAATATTATTTAAATTTAAAATATTGCATGTATAGGAATATCCAGATAACTTATCTGGATAGTTTTTTCCCCCAAATAAAATTCTCCTTTTTATTTCTTGAATAGAAAGATTACTATTGTAAGCTTTTAACAAAGCTACAGCACCAGCAACAAAGGGTGTAGCCTGTGATGTACCCATTTCTATTTCATATGTATTTCCTTTATATGTACTTAATATACCATCTCCTGGGGCAAATATTTTAACTAAAATTTTTCCATAATTTGAGGCTAGAAAATCTATAAATTCAGCCTTTTCATTATTTGAATCTGATGCACCTACACATATTTCATTTTCTAGATCATATCCACAAGGATTAAAATCTCCTTTATCTATATCATATCCAAAGTTTCCAGACGCTGTTATAAATAGAATATTGTTTAATTCTTTTATTTTCTCTTTTTCTATAGCTGACTCATAAATACCACCATAACTTGCATTAATTGCAACTATATTAAGACCTTTATTTAGTAGAGATTTTATGTAGTCAAAACATATAAAAACTCCCTCTGTATCACCATATCCATTTTCATCTAAAAATTTGCATGGGATTATACTAATTTTCCAATTAACTCCTGTTACACCTTTATCATTATTTCCAACAGCACCAATAATTCCTGCAACATGAGTTCCATGTCCATCTAAATCCAAAGCATCATATATCCCATTACAGCCTGATTTTTTTGGATTAAACACAATATTCCCATTAGAATCATATTCATAGCAAAAAGCATTAATACCATAACAATCATCAATAAAACCATTTCCATCATTATCTAATTTATCTTCACATCCATCATCAATCGCATTATTATTATCATCTGTACCTAATAATTCTCCAGAATTTATCCAAAGATTGTTTTTTAAATCACTATGTTTATAGTCAACTCCAGTATCCATTACAACAACATAAATATCTTTTGAACCTGTTTCCTTGTCCCATGCTGTCAATGCATCTATATT
>JALTWL010000126.1 GCA_027047045.1 Micavibrio sp. | reverse complement strand
ATATCACATTTTAATATGTGTTTTGATACCGTATATGTATCAAAAATATTAGTACTATAAAAATCATTTAAAGCACTTACTTTTAAAAGGATATCCTCTATTTTTATGTTTTGTGGACAAAAATTGTTAAACAATAAATTTAAAGATTTTTCTTGTAAGTTATAATTTTCAAGTTTTTCCCATTTATCTAAATAAGTTTTGATTACTTCGGCATTTGGAGTATCAGGTATCTCTTCTAATAATTCTTTATTTTTGCTTGTTTTTATCTTATCTATTTTTTCATTAACTTTTTTTATTTCTGATATCTTAATAAAATCAACACTTTTATCAAATAAATTTAAATTAGCAACAGCCCAACCTGCTTTTTTCCAAGATTCACATTGAGTACTATATTCTTGATTTGCCCACCATGCGGGATAATTATATGCACTTGTTGGTAGACTAGAATTAATAATACTTTCTATTTCATGAAAGGTGGTTTGCCAATTGTTAATTTTCAATGAAATTAAATAATTATATAGTGGAGAATATTTACCCATGTTTTATCCTTAATAATATTTTATATACAAAATTTATTTTTTAATATTATGTATTACCAAAAATTATCGTATTTATTGTTTAATAAACATTTAATTTTGCTTTATTGATAATCTGTTGCAAGAGCCCATTTCGTGTAATGTAGTAGGTTTACCATTTTCGTTATAATAATGCCTATGATAATCTAGTAATGTCCATGTATGTGAAGCATCCATTGCTGCACTGGTCAAAGTTTGACTAATATACTCTGTTATTTTCTCTGCTTCTGGTTTATAAGGCTCGGCAATACAGTGGCAACCATAATCTTCATGCGTAAAGACATCAGAAGAAATTTTCCGTTCCAGTTTATCTAAGGTTTCTATTGCCCATTTCATATGAAAAGTCCAGGGAGATACGCAGGAAGATCACAGCTAACTAAATATTACTTGCGATAAGGTGATATTATCGGAAGTAATGTTTAACGTGCAATTAATTGCACAAACATGCTTAAAACATTCCAACTACAGCACTATCTTCAAATAGTCTTGCATCACGGATATAACGCAATAGAGTTTGATAAGATTTATTCCCTGTTTATCATGGGTAATATCTGCAATATTTAGACTTACAATTTCTGAACGTCTTAATGCGCCTGCAAAACCAATTAGTAAAATAGCTTTATCCCTAACTCCTTTAACATTATCGGAGATATTTGAAAACAAGCTAATTAAATCATCTCTAGTTAAAGCGGTTGCTTGTTTAATACTGGTAACATGTGTACGTTCTATTCCCCGCAAAGTAAGTTTTACAATCTCACTACTTACTGGAGAAGATAGCTGTTTTATTTTATGAGCTTTACTGACAGTAGCTGAAAGAGCACAGCTAGTGTTTCCACGTCTGATAGATTTTTGTGGTTTCACATTACTAGGAAAAACTAAAAGCCAATGTCCAGCAAGTAGTTTTTGATTTTGTAGAATCTTAATAGCTTGTTTAGAAAGTGGTACAATATGTTCTTTACCCATTTTCATACGTTCAGCAGGCATAACCCACAAATAAAGCCCCCCTCCATCTGCTAATTTTTTAGGAGTTTTCCTCGGTGGTTCAAAAGGCTTAGCATTTTTACACTTAGTGTCACTTAGTTTCATTGGTGGTATCACCTCTTCGGTTTTTAAAATATTGTAACTAGACAGTTAGAGTGGCAAAAGGATAAGAGCTATTAGGATGCGGGATTAAACGGGATAATGTGGGATATATCGGGATAAGAACGCCGTATAACTGCTATTTAAGCGTATATAAGGGCATGTTAAACAATCTATATATATACACTTAAACAATTCTTTAAAAGGACACTTAGAAAAGCCATACTTAGCATGTCAGGACAGTTAGAATGGCAAATAAACTAACAGCAAAATATAAGATAAAGCCTTATAGACCGTGGATTTATTTATCATTCATATAAAACAATAATGTTTATTGTTATGTACAATTTAGTTGTTTTTCTATATCTAAGTTGTTTTTCTTATATCTTATTGAGAATAAAAGGTTTTATGTTTGAATATATATTGTTACAAAAAAGAGAAAAACAACTAATCTATGCATCTTTTTTCTCCAAGAGTTATAAGTTCTCCATCTGAATACCATTTATCAACGTCAAATATTTTTACTATTACATTGGTTAAATCATAACCTTTTTGCTGTAGTTTTTTGCAGCTATGTGTAGCGAGGATATTTTCTGTTTTTTCTTTATTTTTTATACCTAAATATAAAATATTTTCTTTAAATAAAGGGACAGAAATAGAGGGTTCTTTATCAGATTTAAAATAGTCAATTATTTCAAATTGTTCATCTGAATTTATATTGATATTAGTATTTGGCAAAAATAAATAAGATATAAATAAAGAGGCAATAACAAATAATATAAAGCCGCCAACTATGGTGCTAGAAATTGATATGGCATTTGCCAATTGTTCTGTTTGTGTCTTTTTAATTGGACGACCACAGTTTGGGCAAGATATAGCTTGTTTACTTATTTGTTTGTTACAATCAAGACATGATATTAAATTTGACATTATAAAGCTCTCAATATTACAAGCACTCTTCCTAAGATGGCGAAATCGTTTATATTATCTGGTGTTACTTCATATGGTGAAAATAGCGGGTTGTCGCTAGATACTTTTATATGTTTATTTGGGAAAAACTGCAATCTTTTTACAGCTATTGCCTCTTCTACTCGTATCACATATATGCCATCGCCTGGTTGGTCTGATGGGTCTAATTTTTCTATTAAAGCCAATTCACCAGACCTTATAGTTGGCTCCATAGAATCGCCCTTGATTGGTAATATAGTTACTGAATTAGGATTTGCATGAAAAGTTGTACGTAACCAAGATTCATTCAATCGCATCATATCTTGGACTTCTTCATGTTCTGGCACAATTGCTCCATGTCCTGCACTTGCTTCAACATTCATTACAGGAATGGATATATAAGAACGACCGCTGTTTTCTAAAGTTGGCACGTTATCACCATACATAAATTCTAAAACCGTGGTATCGCAAGCCTCTGCAATTTTTATAAGTAAAGAAACCTTAGGGTCGTTACGCCCTGATGTATAATTAGCAAGTGTGCTTTTAGGAATACCAGTTTTTTTGGCAATTTCATCATATCCACCAGAAGAAATGATGGCTTTTTTTATTCGTTCAGCAATATTTTTTTCATTTTTTTTCATTTTTTTTCACAATAAAAACATATAGATAATAACAGTATTACAAAAAAGAGAGTTTTTGTTACAAAAAATGGTTGCTATAAACTCCCAAAATTGTAATAATAAAACTATAGGGTCATAAAAATGACACTACCCAATAAATAAAAAAACCGTTGTAGCGGTTTTACACAAAAGAAAGTTTATAAAATGTTGCAAAACATGCACCGAGAAGATGTAAAAGCTAAAATAAGAAAACAAGGCAAAAGCCTATGTCAGTTAGCTATACAATCTGGTCTTGCTAAAGATACTCTATCTATATCACTAACAAGACCTATTCCCCGTGCGAATCAAGTCATAGCAAAACTTCTAAGATTATCTCTACATGAGATATGGCCTTGCTGGTATGACAGATGTGGCAACAGAATCTATAAACAATCCTTATCTTCTAATCATAGCAAAAAGCCAAAGAAGAGTCACTGTCAAAAAGGCTCCCAAAAATCAACAAGGGAGAACAGCAATGTCAAATAAAGTTATTGTAAAATTACACAATAGACCTAATTGGTTTGAGGCTTATATCTTTGCAGGGCGTTGGCATATTACGGTTGATGGTGTGATGAAACAAGTACATGAAGAATGTGTTGAAAGTTGGCAGTATTTAAGTGATGGCTGTGATGTTGAACAAAAAACAGAACCTTTAGAGCAACGAATAAAAAAAGAAGCTGATGTTAAAATTGAACAGTATCACAAAGAAGCTCTAAAAGATGCTAAGGCTTGCGTTCGGTTATTAGGCGATCAAAATCCTGGTCAAGTTTTCGTAGATAATTACCTGCATCAACGAAATTCGGGTCATCAGATGAAAAAAGGAGAGCGGTCATGAACATTAACGGTGACATTTCTTTTTGTATATTTTCATCAACCAGCTCTTTGATAAAAGACAAAGTGTTATTGTCAGTCAGTTTATTATCTTTAGAAGATAATAAGAATAATTCAAGTATTTTTGATAGTCTGTCTGGTTTTAATACCTTTTCATGCATAAGTATATATAAAATCAACAGAGAATTGTTACATATTTTCTTTGTATTTATTTCAAAATTTACACTATTAATGACTTCTAATTCTTCAATTCTTTTTTCTAAGAACTTTATACGTTTTTCTAATTTTGCCAATTTATCCAATAGTTTTCTCCTCGCTAATGTTTCTTTTGCTGATTTGAAGCATAGCAGGCACTCAGGCGGGAGTCTATCTCCCCTTCAATATGCTCCCGCCCCTTTTATTATTGGAGGTCAGGCATGAAGAAAACCAAAGACCCAAGACAAATGGAGTTACATTTTAATTTCTATGCAGAACCAGAAAAATACAGTCTTAAAAACGGCGATAAGTATAGTTTAAGTGATTTTGATTTTGAGCTAAGAAAAATTTTAAAACAGGTTTTGGCTGATAGCGGAATATCACGTACTAAACTAGCTAAAGAAATGTCTAATTTATTAGGGCGTGAAATTACTAAGAACCATATTGATGGCTGGACGGCAATGTCGGCAATTGAACGCAGATTACATACTGATGCCTTAAAGGCTATATGTGAGATTACTGAAGATTATCGTTTATTACATTTTGTTGCCGAGAGCCTAGGATTTAAAGCTTTATCAACAGATGAAGCTGAATTTGCTGAATATGGTGCAAAAGTGTTCTTTAAAAAGATGATAGATAGTGATTTAAGAACAGCCTTTAAAACTGCGGACAAAACAGAGCTTATCAATAAGCTAAAAAAACGAGCCCTTAAAGATGGAGGGTTCAAAATATGATGAAATCATGGTGGACAGCAAAAGAACTTGCAGAGCTAGAGTTGCCAGAAATGCCTAAAACTGAATATGGCTGTATCAAAAAAGTAAAGAATGAAAACTGGCAATCACGCCCACGTAAAAAAGGTAAAGGCAACGAATATCACATATCTAATTTGCCACAATCTGCAAGATTAGCATTAATAGAAAAAATGGTTGAGCGTAAAGAAATAGATGTACCTATGCTTGATGATAATTCTGATGATAATATTTCAAAAGCTGATAAACGCCGTGATGCTCGGCTTATTATTTTAAGTTTTTTAGATAGTTTTAGAAAAACTACTGATGCTAAAAAAACACAAAGTTATCAAGAATTTTCTATTATTTATAATGAACATGCTGTTGATGGAATGCCTAAATGGGTTTTTGAAACTATTCATTCAATTAGTGCCAGAAGCTTGGGGCGTTGGATAAAAAGCCGTAAAAATTTAGAATTTTCAAAACTTGGAGCAGGACAAAATAATAGAAAAGGCACAGGTGTTTTAGACCTCGCTAATGATGGCAAAATTAAAACTTATATTGCGGCATTAATAATAAAACAACCGCATTTAACATCTAGACATATAGAAGCACTATGCAGGGCTGAGTTTGGAGAAGTTATCAGCTATAAAGGTAAGCCTTATCCAATACCAAGCCGTAGAAGTTTTTCAAGATTTATTACTAACTGGAAAGAAGAAAACAAGGTCTTGCTTTGCCGTGAAACTAGCCCTGATGAGCATAAAAATAGACATATATTATATATGGGTAATGCATCTGAACATATTGTGCGTTTAAATCAGCTTTGGGAAATTGATGCATCACCTGCTGATGCACTTTGTGAAGATGGTCGTTATACGCTTTATGCGATTGAGGATATTTATTCACGCCGTGTGTTGATGCATGTTAGTAAAACAGCAAGGTCGGAAGCTGTACTGCAGTTACTACGAAAGGCCTTAATTGAATGGGGCGTACCTGAAACCATCAAAACCGATAATGGAACGGATTTTGTTAGCGTCAGAACCATGACAGCCTTGGCTAGTGTTGGAATATCACAAGATAGATGTAATGCTTATCAAGGGCAAGAAAAAGGTCATGTGGAACGTATATTTAAAACTTTCCAACACGATATGACACCTTTAATGCCTGGTTACATCGGGCATAATGTTGGCGAACGTAAAAAGATTGAAGCGAGAAAATCATTCGCCGCACGTATGGGTAAAGAAAAAATTGAAGGACGTTTAACTCCTGAAAAACTACAAGAATTTGCCGATACATGGTGCAAAGATATGTACCAGCATAGAGTTCATAGTGCCTTAGGGGTGAGTCCTTTTGTAAAAGCAGCTGAATGGACACAACCAATTAAGAAAATTGAAAATTTAAGAGCATTAGACTTATTGTTATCACCAATAGCTGGGCAAAGAACGGTTACAAAGAATGGTATTCGGGTAAAAAATGGGCATTTTTGGGATGATAGTTTGGTTGCATATCAAGCTAAAGCTGTAACCGTTCGTTTAGATCCTGATGATATGGGAGTTATATATTGTTTTGATCCAGATACAGGTAAATTCATTTGCGAAGCAATAAATTATGAACGAGCTGGAGTTGATAGAGGCAAGATTACTAAAGCTGCACAAAAAGCAGCAAAAATTCATTTAGATGAAAGAATGAAAGATGCTAAACGTGAGGCTAAACGTATTACGCCTGAGAAATTAACTGATGATTATATTTCTGTGCATAAAGATACGGCAGATAAATTTTCATCACTTCCTAAACCAACAATCGCACATACAACCGATGATTTGACAGAGGCTGCACGTGCAATGACACGAGAAAATTTAACGCCTGAAAGCTCAAAAGAAGCCGAAAATCGTTTAAAGGTTATAAAACAAGATATGGCGAAAAATCAAGAATTTAAAGTTATAGAAAGCGATGAAGACCGTTGGTATGCGAGATGGAAACGCTTGGATATTAAATTAAATAATGACGTTGAATTAAGTGATGCAGATTTGCACTGGTATAAATCTGTGCAAACAGAAAGCTGGTGGCTATCAAGAAAGGGGTTAGAGGAGTTAAGGCAACAAGAGAGTGTGTAAAAAAGTAAAGAGGTCGGGTGGAGCCGACCCCTTTGAAGGTCAATAACACTAAACAAATGTTATAGGAGAACATTATGACAGTAATTGAAATGAAGGTCAATGATATGAAACATACGAATGCCGCACCGTTGCGGAATCTAGGAATTTTAGATGATATTGTAATTCGGGCAAAAAACCGAGAAGAACATTTGCCAGGGATCGTAACATTTTCTGGGCCATCTGGAATTGGTAAATCAACAGCGGCGGGTTATGTTGCGGCAAAACATCAAGCTTATTATTTAGAGGTACGTTCAACATGGACTAAAAAAGCCTTTTTAGAAACGGTTTTACGCCAAATAGGCATAGAGCCAAACAAAACTGTTTATCAAATGATGGATCAGGTTTCTGAAGAGCTAGCTTGTAGCCAACACCCTATTATTATAGATGAATTTGACAATGCTGTTGATAGAAACTTGGTGGAGTTAGTACGTGATTTATACGAACAATCAAAAGCACCATTTATTTTAATTGGTGAAGAACGCCTACCGCAAAAACTGCAAAAATGGGAAAGGTTCCACGGTAGAATGTTAGATTGGGCAAAGGCTCAACCTGCTGATCTAGCAGATGCGGCAGCATTGGTTCGTCATTATACACCAAACTTAACGATATCAGAAGATTTGCTAGGGCTATTAGTTGAAAATGCGAGAGGCTCTGTCCGCAGAATTGTTACGAATTTAGACCTTATATATAAATTTGCCAAAGGCGAAGGCTTAACAGAGATATGTTTAGCTGACTGGGGCAATCGCCCATTGCATACATCACAACCACCTGCACAGCGGAGGTTTTAATCATGAATAAATTAAAAAATATAAAACCAGGCCGTGATGGCATTTGGCAGATAATCAGAGAATATAAAAAAGTTACAATACCAATGATACAAGAATATGTATCAATGCATTCTACATCTATTAAAACCTATCTTTTGCAACTAGAGGCTGGTGGTTATATTGCCAGAGATGGATATGTAGGTAAGTTAAGTGCTGTACAATACATACTTATTAAAGATAACGGCATTCACCGCCCTATTTTAAATGCTGATGGTACAAAACGAAAAGCAGGTGCAAATCAGCGGATGTGGATGTGTATTAAAGCATTAGGGCAATTTAATCATAAACAAGTAAGCCTTGCCGCTGTTGTTAGCGATAGTAATGCAAAAACTTATTTAAGATTTTTGGAAAGAGCAAAATATATTTTTGTTTTAAAAAAAGCGAAGGCAAGCCTGTCTCCTACTGTTTATCAATTTAAAGAGTCTAATAATACTGGATATAGAGCACCGCAAATTCGTAAAGATAAATCCGTATATGACTTAAATATTCACAAAGTCATGTATCAACCAGAGCGAGGTGCAGCATGAGTAAAGCAATAACTATATCAGCGTTAGACCATGTTTTAACTAATTGGAATAATGATGCTCCTAGCTGGATTTCTGATCTTGCCTATGAATGTGACCAAACGAGCCAAGCTCATGTTGCAAGAAAGCTTGGACGTTCTGCCAGCCTTGTAAACCAGCTTTTAAAAAATAAATATCCAGGCGATTTAAAGGATATTGAAGATAGATTTAAAGCGGCTTTTAACTCTGAAATGTGTAATTGCCCTGTTATGGGACAAATCAGCGGGGAGAAATGTCTTAACTATCAAGGTAAGAAATACGACCCATCAAACCATATAGCCGTTCGCTTGTTTAGAGCCTGTGCTAGATGTGACAAAAATTTGAAAGGAATAAATCATGTTAAGTGAAGATATAGGAAATCTAGGCGATCAATTCTCATATTACGTAGAAAACCAATGCTCTGTAACCTTAGATATGTCACATATGGTTGCGATAGTAAGGCAACTTAGGTCTTTTCAAAACCAAGCAGAGGCTTTGGAGTATGCACAGATGCCTGATGAATTAAAACAATCAGAAATCGGTGAAGAAAATAACAGCAATGTGATCATTCTAGATAATTTTAGAAACAACCCAAACAACACAAAAACCATAGCTTAAGAAAGAGAGTAGAAAAATGGAAGAACAAGAAAAATATATGGCTGATGGGCAAGGTAGACTTGTGCCAGTTGGTAATATTAAAGCCGAGGATAAATTAGAAGACCAATTGGTCAATGATTTATTTGCTCAGGCTAAACAAGTTCAAATAAAAATTGCTGGTTTTAAAGAAACGGCCTTTAACGATGTGCAGGCATTTTTGGATATATTGGCCGAAAAATACGGCATTAGTAAAGGCGGTAAAAAGGGTAATATGAGCTTTACTAGCTATGACGGTAAAACAAAAATTGTTATCTCAGTTGCAGATTTTATCCAGTTTGGAGCACAGCTTCAAATCGCCAAGCAATTAATTGATGAATGTATTCATGCTTGGAGTGAGGGCGGAAACGATAATATATCAGCCTTGGTTAACCATGCTTTTCGTGTTGATAAAAATAACCGTGTAAACGCTCAAGCAATTCTAGGTTTACGTAGATTAAACATTAAAGACGAAAAATGGCAACGTGCAATGGATGCCATAACGGATAGCGTAAAAATAACCAGTAGCAAAACATATATAAGATTTTATGAACGTGAAAAACCAGAAGCGGAATGGAAAGCCGTGGTGTTGGATATCGCAAAACTTTAGGAGAAATATCATGTCAGCACAGCTTAAAAGAGCTTTAATCGCAAAAGTACATATTGCTAAAAAAGATTTGGCGTTAGACGATAGTTCGTATCGTGGATTGCTGAGCCGAGTTACTGGCAGGGAAAGCTGTGCTGGAATGACTATTCCACAATTAAAAAATACAGTTGAAGAATTTAAATCCTTGGGGTGGGAGCCAAAGAATAAACCAAAGCGTGCGGGTACACGTAAATTAGCTACTGGAGCACAGGCTTCAAAAATACGTGCATTTTGGCTTTCTCTTTACCATCTTGGGGAAGTTAAAGATCCAAGTGAAGATGCGCTTGCTAGTTTTGTTAGGCGTATGACTAATGTGCATGACTTAAATTGGCTGACACCAGCAAAAGCAGATATAGTTATTAGGGCTTTTCACAATTGGGCTTACCGTATTGGTTGGTGTTTACCAACTGGCAGGAGGCATGATTCAGTTGGAGCAATAAAAGCTAGTTTAATTAGGCTTCAATGTGAAATTCTAGAAGTTAGTAATTGGCAAGAATATTTAACAGGTCTTGGGTATGACCTTGAAAAAATACATAAAGATGCTGTTGATTTCAATGATTTTGAGGGGCTCGATAAAATCATAGAAGATCTTGGTGCTAAAATCAGGAGGCTTAAATGATAGAGCTTGCTGATATAGAAAATCTTGACCTGCCATATAACCCGACAATGTCAGCGATGATGGAGCTTATAGGTGAGCAACATGCTGTATTGCTTGCGGCGGAATTTTCTGGTCAGCGTATCTATTTTCCGAGAAAAGTTAAAAATTGCAAAATTGCTAGGAAGATAGGCTATGAAGCATTAGAACGTATTGTTGCTGTTTATGGTGGAATGATGATGGAAGTGCCTGTTAGCATTGGTAGAAAAGCCGCAGTTGCAAGGTTGCTAAATAGAGATTGTAGTGTTATGGATGTTGTAACTTCTCTACATTGCACAAGAAACTATGTTTACAAAGTAAAAAAAGAAATGCAAAATGACGGCATTAGAGGTCTGTTTGATATATCTGTAAACATTGACCGTGACCAGCTTTCTTTATTCGATTAAATTAGATGGTGCATATATGCACCATGCCTTATTTGTAAGGTATAAGCCATCATTTAAGTATGATGAGTAAAAAAAACAAATATAAAAATTACAATAACAAGAATTTTGAACAAGCCATAAAAGTTGTTCTTAAGCATGAGGGTTTTGTTTCAAACGACCCTGATGATCCAGGCGGATACACTAAATATGGCATATCTCTCAGCGCGGCGAAGCAATTCGGTGATTTGGACGGGGACGGCTTTGCCGATCTTGATCTGGATCATGATGGTGACGTAGATGTAGACGACATGCAATCACTTACAGAAAAACAAGCCATTGGCATTTATAAAAAAGTGTATTGGCGTGATGTTTACGACACCTTCCCCTCTGTTATTGCAATAAAGACCTTTGATTTTGCTGTTAATATGGGGCATAAGCAAGCCCATAAACTATTGCAACGTGCAGTCCGTGCCGCACATCCCAATAATATTAAGTTAGTTGATGATGGCATTCTTGGCGATAAAAGCATTACTGCAATTAAAGTATGTATGCCAAGCGTTTTGATAGCGGCGTTCAAATCAGAAGCGGCAGGATTCTACCGTGTGCTTGCAACCAAAAGACCTAAATCTAAAAAATATTTAAACGGTTGGCTCAACAGAGCCTATTCATAAACAAAGGGAGATATCATGCGTATTTTAAATCTTTTAATTTTAGTCCTAGCTATTACATTTGGCTTTTTTTCAATTGCTTTAGCGGCTGAAAGTGTCAATACCCTTCAACCAAAAATCTATGATATTCAAATAACCGATGCTGTTACTGCTATTTTAACACTTGTATTTAGCGTATTCCTTGGTGCTGTGTCATTTGTTATTGCCAAATCATCTAAACTTTTCACCAAATATTTAGGAGTAAGTATTGATGACAAAACTCGCCAATATCTTGAGGTTGCCCTACAGCGTGGAATTTTATACGCAGAAAACAAAGTAAGAGAAAAGGTAATAGGTGGTATAAAAGCCCCAAGAACCAAGGATATGCGGATAGCACTCGCTGCAGATTATGTATTGAGTAGAGTTCCTGATGCCATAAAGCATTTTAAACTAGACCGTTCAAATCTTACTGCGATGATTGAAGCGAGACTGTCTGATAGTGAAAAATCTGAGTTCAGTAAAGCTAAAAAACTTGGAATATCTAATATTAAAGATGTTGAAGAAACTAGTGATGAAGAAACGGAGGCTGGATAATGCTGGAAACTTTTATAGCAATATTTAGTAAAGCTCTACCATCAATAATTGATAGCTTGAAATGGTTTGGCACAATGTTCACTGCAAAGAAATACGGACAAATAAAAGAGCAAAATAAAAACTTGGATAAAACAAATGAGATACAAAAAAAACAAAATGAAATTGCTGCCCGTCCTAATAGTAGCTGGAAGTCTATTCTTGACAGGATGCGTAACAACAAGCGATAGACCTACAATTACGGCCTGTCCAACTTATCCAATTGCAGGTAAAGCTGTTGCAAATGAGCTTGCCTTATTAAATCAAAATGATTTTCCTAACCTTATTGAATGGATTGGTCGTATTGACAAATTAGCAGAACAACTGGAGCTTTGTAAATGATTGAAATTCTTAAAACCGATGGTGCTAATTTTTTACTATGGTTGTTGAATGGGCTGATAGCTATTTTTTTATATGTGATAAAGAAAACATTTGTCGGTAAAGATGAACATAATGAGCTTAAAACCCGAGTGGCAAGTGTTGAAAATACATTAGATAACTTACCAGATGGGGATAAATTACAGGCTGTATCTATCCAAATTACAGAATTAAGTGGTGAGTTAAAAGTAATAGAAGAGAGGCTTGAAGGATTTGATCGTATTGCAAACCGCATGCAAAAGCAGGTTGATTTAATGGATGAATATTTGCGGAGGATAAATAAATGAGTGGTTTTAAAAAATATTTATCAGAGGATAGACGTTTAAGAATATTAGAATTATTGCGGGATTCTGGTGGCAGTATTAATGAAGATGTTATCCGTATTGGGCTTGAGAATATGGGGCATGCTAAATTGTCACGCAGAGTTGTGCGTGAGGACTTACGTTTTCTTATTGGTCATGGATTGATTGTTGATGAATGGATTGATGATTTGCAAATTGCAACATTAACAAAACGTGGCGTAGAAACAGCTGATGGTCTTGTTGAAGTTACTGGCGTAAAGCGTCCTTCAATTGGTATTTAGGGAGTATTTAATATGGCTCGCCCATCTAGTATAAGTAAATTACCTAAAAAAATACGTGAAAAAATTTCTATTTTACGGGATCAGGGTTTAACTATAGATGCAATTATTAAACATCTTGATGGTTTAGATGTTGAAATATCACGTTCTAGTTTGGGTCGTCATTTAAAGAAACAAGCTGAGGTCGCAGAAAAAATTAGAAACTCCAGAGCATTGGCAGAGGCTGTGGGCAGACAGTTTGGTGACAAAGAAACAAGTAAAGTTGCTAGAACAAATATTGAGCTTTTGCATTCTATGTTAATGCAAATTTTTATTGGCTCAGATGATGATAATACAGAAGATGTGCGTATTGCACCAAAAGATGCGATGATGCTCGCAACAGCCCTACAAAAATTATCACAAGCATCAAAACTTGATGTTGACCGTGAATTAAAAATCCGTGAAGAAGAACGCAAGAAAGTTAAAATTGAAGTAGCCAAAGCCGTTGATGCAACTGCTAAAAAACAAGGAATATCTAAAGAAACAGTAGAAGCCATTAAATCAGACATCTTGGGGATTAGATAATGAATGATAAAATTCAATTCCCAAAGCAGTTAACAGCAAGTGATATTCCAGATGTGCTTTTGGATTATCAAAAACAGCTCTTAACAGCAACCGCTAAACATCAAGTTGTTATTTGCGAGAAATCTCGCCGTATTGGTATGACTTGGGCTGTAGGCTCTGACGCCGTTTTAACTGCTGCATCAAATAAATCATCTAATGGTATGGATGTTTTTTATATCGGTTATAATTTAGAGATGGCCCGAGAATTTATAAATGTTTGCGGTATGTGGGCAAAGTCCTTTAGTTATATTGCGTCTGATGTTGAAGAATGGGTGTTTGAAGAAACGGATAAAAAAGGCGACAAACACGCAATTAAGGCTTTTAGAATTAGCTTTGATAGTGGCTTTGAAATAGTTGCCTTATCATCAAAGCCTCGTTCTTTGCGGGGTCGTCAGGGATATATAATTATTGATGAAGCTGCCTTTCACGATGCACTTGAAGAATTATTAAAAGCGGCACTTGCCATGTTAATTTGGGGCGGTAAAGTTCTAATAATTTCAACACATGATGGTGCTGATAACGCTTTTAATCAATTAATTATAGACGCTAGAGCAGGTAGAAATAAATATAAAGTTGTTAAAACTGATTTTGATCAGGCATTAAATGATGGTTTGTATAAACGTATTTGTTTGATTAGAGAGCTAGAATGGTCGATTGAAGCTGAGCAAAAATGGCGACAAGATATTATTGATTTTTATGGAGATGGTGCAGATGAAGAGCTTAACTGTATCCCTAGAAAATCGGCTGGGGCATATTTACCAAGTCTTTTAGTTGAAAATAGGATGATAGACGTACCAGTAATAAGATATGAAGCCGATGATAAATTTATTTATAAGCCAGAGCATCAACGAGAGCGAATAATTGCAGATTGGTGTTCAGAAACTTTAAAACCTTTACTAGATAAACTTAAGCCAGAACTTAAAAGTTATTTAGGAGAAGATTTTGGACGTTCTGGTGATTTATCTTGTTTGCACCCTATTCAAGTTATGCAGAATTTAGAACGTCATACACCGTTTACAGTTGAAATGCGGAATATACCATTTGCTCAACAAAGGCAAATTGTTTGGTATATTTTAGACCGTTTGCCAAGGTTTTGCGGTGCGGCGTTTGATGCTCGTGGTAATGGTCAACAAATAGCTGAAGAAACAGCAGATAGGTATGGTCATGGTATAATTCATCAAATAATGATTACACAAAGCTTTTATTTAGATGCTTTTCCAAAATATAAAGCCGCATTAGAAGATGCGTTATTTAATTTACCAAGAGATGCTGATGTACTGTCAGATCATCGTGCCGTGGTCATGATGTCTGGCATTCCACAAATACCAAATAAGCGTGGTACAGGCGAAGACGGTGGCAAGCGACATGGAGATAGTTTAATTGCCGCCGTTATGGCGTACTGGGCAAGTATTCAAGATACAATGGAATATGATTACAGGGCAATTGGCAATAATGAGCCAGTATCAAGTCTTAGAGATAATAACAATTATAATAATATTAAAACTTCGACACGTTTTAAGGGAGGTGCATGGTAGATGGCTTTACTTGATCAATTTGGAAATCCTATCAAAAAAGAAATGTTATTGGAGGAGTCTGTTGCTGGCACAAGAGCAGTTCGTCAAACCTTATCAAATAGCACAATGGGCATTGATCCCTATAAAATGGCAAAGATACTTAAAGCGTCAGAACATGGAAATATTGATGCTTATTTGAGTATGGCCGAAGAGATAGAAGAAAAAGATACGCATTATTTATCAGTTATCTCAACTAGAAAACGTGCTGTGGCACAGTTAGAAATAACAGTTGATAGTGTTGATGATACTAAAGCCGCTATACAGCAGGTCGAATTCATCCAAGACTGGCTAGATCGTGATAAATTAGAAGGTGAAATATTTAATATATTAGATGCCATTGGCAAAGGTTTTTCTGTAACTGAAATTATCTGGGATTTATCCGCTTCAGAATGGATGCCTAAAGATTTAATATGGCGAGATCCTCGCCTGTTTAAATTTGCCAAAGACCAATGCACCGTAATGATTAAAGGTGATGGCAATGAAAATATTCCATTAGATCCGTATAAATTTCTGGTTCATCGACATCAAGCAAAATCTGGGATTCCTATTCGTGGCGGGGTAATGCGTCCGTGTGCTTGGATGTGGTTATTTAAGAATTTCTCAGTAAAAGACTGGGTGATATTCTCTGAGAGATACGGCCAGCCTATCAGGCTTGGAAAATATGGTTCTGGTGCAACAGCAGATGATAAAGATGTGCTTATGCGTGCTGTATCGATGTTGGGCAGTGATGCTGCCGCTATTATTCCAGAGTCTATGCAAATTGAATTTATTGAAAGTCAGGATAAAAAATCAAATGCTGAAGTATTTGAAAATTTAGCTAGATTTATGGACGAGCAAATGTCCAAAGCTGTGCTTGGGCAAACGACAACCACTGATGCTATTGCTGGCGGTCATGCAGTATCCAAAGAGCATAACGAGGTTCGTGAGGATATAGAGCGTAGTGATGCAAGGCAATTGTCTTCTGTTTTAAACGAACAATTAATACGGCCCATAATTGATTTAAATTTTGGTGTACAGAAAAAATACCCACGATTGCGTATTGGTAGACAAGAGCAAATTAACGTTAAAGAACTAGCAGAAGTTGCAGAACGCAGTGTAAATATGGGTATGCATGTTTCTGAAAGAAAATTAAGAGATAAATTAGGATTATCAGAACCAGAAGATGATAGTGATATTTTAAAACCAATATCAACAACAGCACCACCACAACAACAATCCATGACAGCAAAAACTGTTGCGGCAAAGAACAATAATTATAATGATGCAGTTGGTAATAATGCCACAGATGTTGCTGCCGATTATGAAGAAATTATGAATCCCATCATTGCTATTTTAGAAGATGTTGCTGCCTCAAGTAAAAATTTTGCAGAATTTAACCAGAAATTATTAGAAATTGGCGAAGAAATGAATCTTGATGGCTTTGCGGATAAGCTATCAAAAACAGCATTTATGGCGAATATAGCAGGACAAGTTGACGCAAAGCTGGAGGACTAAATGCCAGAGCCTATTCAACTACAAGCATTACCACCAAAGGAAGCCATCGACCTGTTTCGTAAGAAAGGTTATAAAGTTGGTTTTGACTGGCGTGATGTACAAAAAAAAGAACATGCTTATGCCTTTACCGTTGCCAAAGCCATGCGTCAGGATATTTTACAAGATATAAGGGCTGGCGTTGATAGTGCTATTGCTGAGGGTATAACGTTTAAAGAGTTTTCAAATCGCATTAAACCCACACTTCAAGAAAAAGGTTGGTGGGGTAAAAAGCTAATGATTGATCCCAAAACAGGTGAAGAAAAGCTTGTACAGTTAGGTTCTGCCAGACGCTTAAATACAATATTTGATACTAATTTACGTTCATCTTATTCTGCAGGTGCTTGGGAGCGAATTAAACGTGTTAAAAAGACACGGCCATATTTGCGTTATATTGCCATACTGGATAATAGAACCAGAGATAAACACCGCCAGTGGCATGATGTTATTTTGCCAGTTGATGATGTGTTTTGGCAAAAGTTTTACCCACCAAACGGTTGGCATTGCAGATGCACAGTGCAACAATTATCGATGCGAGATTTAAAACGTTTGGGGCTAGAGCCAACAAGTACTAACCCTGCAACGCCAGATGTGCATATCAGAGATAAACGCAATGGTAAGATATTAAAAGTTCCCAGAGGCATTGACCCAGGCTTTGATTTTAATCCTGGCATGGCACGCATGAAATCCTTAACCCCGCCACAGTTAAACAAACCGTTAAACGTGCCATTTAATGGCAGGATTACAGATATACCATTACCTGTTGCCAGAACGCTAAAAAAAGCGGTGCTATATCCAGAGGGACTGCAAGATACCGAATATGTAGATAAGTTTTTAAAAGAATTTAAAGCTACGGCAAAAAAGCCAGTTATTTTTACAGATGTATCTGGCGAGAGCATCGTTATTTCTGATGACTTATTTAAGACGGCCACAGGACGCTTAAAAATAAACAAAAACATGCGATATAAATATCTAGGTATGCTCGCCAAAACAATAAAAGACCCTGATGAAATATGGTTAAGATGGGAAGAATATCCAAAAGGACGGTGGACATTAAGACGTAAATATATTGCTAGATATGATATTGATGGAAAAAAGGCTCGTGCCTTTGTACTGTTTGATACCAATGAAAAAGGTTGGTCTGGAGTTACAACGTTTCAAGCAGATAGGGAAAGTTACTTTGAAAAACAAAGAGGCGGTAGTTTAATTTGGCGAAGAGAAGACAAAAAATAGCCCAGCTAGGCTATCCTTGGCTGGGCTAGAGCATACCATCTGTCGCGGATTAGCCACCTCGTATATGCTCCATACTTCTATATTAACAAATAACTTATTACTTATCAAACTTTGTATTAGAAGAAAGGATATCTTCAATAAGATTATTTATCTAGAAGCCAAGCATTTTTTATAATCTTGTTCTTCTTCATGAAACATGTCTTTTAATAATCTTCTTCTTTCCTCAACGGTGCTATTTCTTCCTTCACGTGCTATTCTTGATAGCCTAGCATCAAGCTCTAAACTTCTACTTCTTCTATGTGGTCGTTCTTTATGGTGTGGCATAAAATTACATCCTTTTCTTTTATCATACTACTAATTAATTATAACATACTAAGTCTTAAAATTCTACTGAAAACACGATTATGGAATGTTTTGTTGCTCATTATCGTGTAAATGTAGTGCATATAAAGAAGATAATGCTCTGCTAATATCAACTAAATAACGCTCATTTTTTTTATTAAAACGATTTTGTATATTGCTAGTTGCTGCAAATACACCAAATGGGTTACCTGTTTCACCAACTTCTAAAGGAACCGCAATAAATGATATGTATGTAGTATCATCTGTTTCTTTTATTTTTTTCTTTGACTTTATCTTAATCCCTTGTGCTGATTGTTCTTTATAGTTGTATATAGAGAATAATTTCCTATTTTTATATGTCATAGCTATGTGGCTATTATCATTAATTTTCCATGTTCTCCTATTTTTAGGAGTATTATTAGTTGGGTCATAAGATGGGTGTGTATCACTTAGCATATGTGCACAACATTCTAATTGCTTAGTTTCTTTATTATATAAATATACAACAAAATTCCACATTTCATCATCGGATATACCAAATAAATCATTTTTGATTTTTTCTATAGCCCCAAGAATAAATTCTTGTACAAGCATATCAATATCTATTGATCTTTCACTTAAATGCTCATCTATAACTGTTCTCATTACCCTAGCCATAAGACGATTAAGCAAAAGCTGTTTCTGTGTGACTTTTACTTGTTTTTCTAAGTCCTCTGCGACTAAATAAGCCTCATGTAATAGTTCTGGTAACAACTTAGTTCCATACAGATTAATTATACCAGCAATCGTAATTAAAAGGACTCCTATCAAGAAAGATGGGTAAAAAGTTTTTGTTGATAAACTCTGTTCAAAAAATATAAAAGCAAAACCTGCTGCGAAATATGATACGCCTGTAAAAATTTTTGGAAATATTCTAATATTCTGCAGTTTTTTTTGTAATTCTATTTTTATATCTTCTGTTTTTTTAACCATGTTGCTCTCTCTAATTTTGCCCCGTGTGGGGCGATAAAAACAATTTGGGCTATCTATACACCAAAAAAACGATTCAAGCAATTTTTGAACGCAAATATGGGTTTTTAAATGCTATTGAGGTGTTTGCTGGTATAGCAGTAATCCATGATATGAGTGTTGATACATATCTATCATATACAACATGGAACAGGAAACGCAAGTAACATCATTAATTTCTTTAAACAACTCGGGATTACCGACATGGATTCATATTATGCCTGCGGGAACATTTATGGCGGATGATGGTCGTGGCCCGTTTGTTTTAAAAGACCCCGCAAGTGTAATCAAAGCATCTTTAAGGCCAAAGGTGGATATGGTGGTTGACCGTGACCACGATTTAGTTTTTGCCGAGGGTAAAAATGTACCTGCCGCAGGTTGGGTAAAAGATATTGAATTTAGAGAAGATGGTCTTTGGGCGAAAGTTGAATGGACGGCAACGGCAATCCAGCAAATAAAGGCAAAAGAATATAGATATATATCGCCAGTATTTACCCATAACAAAGGTGAGATAACAAGAATATTACATATAAGTCTTGTAAATTCACCTGCCCTAGAGCTGACCGCTGTTGCTACAAAGAAAATTAAATCGATTAACAACAACCACAAAAAAGAGGAAAAAACTATGGATAAAAAACAAATGGAAGCTTTGGCCTTATCGCTTGGCTTAGAAAAAGATGCAGATGTTGATGCTATCGTTACGGCGGCAAAAAAACAACAAGATGCTTTGGATAAAGCAAAGGCAGATATTGAGGCAATGGCTTTAAAAAATAAAGAAAAAACAGAAACATCCAAAGCCAAACCAGACCCTGCTGAATATGTGCCTATGAGTGTTTTTGAAGAAACAAATGCTCAGGTTGCATCGCTTCGCAAGCAATTGGCTGAGGATAAAGCAAAAGATGCCGTTGATAAAGCGGTTACAGCAGGAAAAATCACACCAGCACAAAAAGAATGGGCAACAGAATATGCAAGTTCTGACCCAAAGGGATTCGAGGCTTTTATTAAAAACCAAGTGTCTGTGATTGCAGGTGGTGAAAAAGAGGAAACGTCTAAAAAACTTGCAAATGATGCGGGTGAGCTAACTGCAGCACAAGCTATTGCGTGTAAGCAACTGGGCTTAACTAAGGAGCATTTTTTAGGAAAAACTAAAGAATAAATCTAACAACAAAGTTAAAAACAAAACCATTTAAAAAGGAGATACGGTCATGGCCGCTTTAACAAAAGACAGAGATACTAAGGAAAAAGCTGGAGTGCTATTTGTCGCACCAGTTGCTGCCGCAAAGAAAATATATGCAGGTGCATTAGTTGCACTTGACGCTAGTGGTAATGCAACACCAGGGGCAACGGCAACAACACTTAAAAGCGCAGGACGTGCTGAAGAGTTTGTTGACAACTCAACGGGTTCGGCAGGTGATAAAAGCGTGAATATCAAAAAAGGAGTATTTCATTTTGCCAATAGTGCGGCAGGCGATTTAATCGCTAGAGCTGATATCGGCAATAACTGTTATATCGTTGATGACCAAACTGTTGCCAAAACAGATGGCACTTCAACGAGGTCTATTGCAGGCAAAATAGTCGATGTAGATACAACTGGCGTATGGGTTAAATTTGACTAATAAGTAAATCAAATAAAGTTTTAAACACTAATCAAAGAAGGATAAAAAATCATGGAATTAAATAATGAAAGCATTGCTGCTTTAACTCAAGGCTTTACCGCCATATTTAATACAGCATTTGAAAATGCTGCAGCTCAAAAAGACCAAGTTGCAATGACAATAATGTCAACGACCAAAGAAAACAATTATGGCTGGATGGGAGAAAGTACAGGGTTTAGAGAGTGGCTTGGCGATCGTGTTATTCAAAATCTATCATCTCATAATTATACAATTACTAATAAATCATATGAGAATACAATCGGGGTAAGTAGAGATAATATCGAAGATGATAATATTGGTGTTTACTCCCCATTATTCCAAATGATGGCACATAGCTCTGCTATGCATCCAGATGAGCTAGTCTTCCAGTTGTTGAAAGATGGATTTACTAAAACTTGTTATGATGGGCAGTATTTCTTTGATACAGACCACCCTGTACTTGTTGATGGCGTTGAGCAGTCAGTATCAAATATGCAGGCAGGAGCATCTACACCGTGGTTCTTACTTGATACAACCAAGCCTATCAAGCCACTGATTTATCAGTTACGCAGAGCTTACGAGTTTGTCGCTAAGGACGATCCTAAAGATGATAACGTATTTAACAAAAAACAATTCCTTTATGGTGTTGATGGTCGTGGGGCTGCGGGTTATGGCTTGTGGCAAATGGCTTTTGGTTCTAAGGCAACATTGAATAACACAAATTTCCAACTTGCTCGCTCTGCCATGATGTCTTTGAAAAAAGATAACGGACAGCCTTTAAATGTTACGCCCAACTTGTTGGTTGTACCGCCCAGTTTAGAAGCAGCCGCTGATGAAGTTGTGAAAGCTGAACGTAGGGCGAATGGAGCAACAAATACGGATAGAAACAAAGCAGAAGTTCTAGTCGTACCGTTGTTGGCATAAGTTTAATGCGGACACGCTAAATGGCGTGTTCGCTCATTAATTGAAGTATTTAACACGTATTAACTTAACTGAAAGTAGGACAAAATGAGTAAAAAGTTAAAAATCATCAGTAAAAAAGAAGGCTTTCGCCGTGGCGGGTTGGTTTTTTCAATGCAAGAAGAAACCATCATTGATGTTGCTGAATTAAATAAAAAACAAATAGAGCAATTAAAAAATGAGCCGATGTTGGTCGTTACTGAGTTTGAAGAGACGACAGAAAAGCCAACAAAAACGAAGAAAAAAGAAAATAAAAATAAAAATAAAAATAAAGCACCTAAAGAGGGTGACAAAAATAAGGCTGCAGAAGATCCTAAAGCGAAGACAAAATAAAACCTCGTAGAAAGGGCGACACCTGCCAGAAAGTGGTGTGACAGTGGGAGAGACTACACAATTTATAAAGGATAAAACGGATGTATGCAACAAAATCAGATATGGAACAAAGATATACAGGTGCTGATCTAATTCAGTTAACGGATCGTGTTGAACCTTATACAAATGCCATTGTTGACAGCGTTATTGATGGTGCTTTAGATGATGCCTCTGCTCTTGTAGATAGCTATATTGCGAAAAGATATGATTTACCTATTGCCTCTATTCCAAAAGCTTTAATACTGCAGACTTGTGCGATTGCTTTTTATAAGCTCCACCAAGGGCGTTATCCAGATGAGGTACGCAAAGATTATGAAGATGCCATTTCATTTTTAAATAAAGTTTCAACTGGAAAAATAGTTTTAGATGTTGGTGGTGTTGAGCCTTTATCTACTCCTGCTGATGCAAGAGTTAAAAGCCCCGAACAAAAATTTTCAAGAGAAAGTTTAAAGGGGTTTTAATCATGATTTCAATACGTATTAAAGGCGAGAGAAAATTATTAAAATCAGTTGAAAATCTTGGTTCAAGAAGCCACCGCCGTGAGCTTATGGATACAATTGGCTCTTTTGGAGTTTCAAGCACACAACAACGTTTTTTAGATAAAAAATCCCCCGATGGTGATAATTGGACGAAATCTGCCAGAGCTAAAAAAGATGGTGGTCAAACCATGAGAGATACTAACCGTTTGTTCGAAAGCTTAACACATGAAGCTAGCCCCGATCATGTGGCTTGGGGAACAAATGTTATTTATGCCGCCATTCATCAATTCGGCGGTGTTATTAAAGCCAAAACAGCCAAAGGCTTAAGTTTTTTTGTTGGTGGTAGTTTTGTGAATGTAAAACAGATCAATATGCCAGCCCGTCCATTTTTGGATGTAAGTTCTGAAGATGAGGCTGAAATAAACACCATAGTTGATGACTGGATACAAGGAGCTATCCGATGATTGGAATAATTGAACAAGCAATAATTGACCGTATTCAATTTGCAAGCGATGCAGGAA
>JALTWL010000125.1 GCA_027047045.1 Micavibrio sp. | reverse complement strand
GCTTCACCATCAGCATTAAAAATAAGCAATGATGTTTTTCTACTATCAGCAGTAATAGAGCTGTCTTCTGCAGATGCAAAATCCAAGCTATCTGACATAGTGGCCTCACCAGAGGTGCTAGCAATCCCGTTTGGGTCAAGTATCATAACCACGCTACCATCGCCAAGTATAGTGTTACCCGCGTATATATCTATATTTGACAATATATGAGATACAGGTTTGACAACTATTTCCTCTGTATCAAAAACCTTATCCACCACAATGCCAAAATTGTAAGAGCCAACTTGTGTAACCACTATATAGCTTTCTTTTTCCCTAAGCGGTATGACATTATCGATATTTTCAACATCTGTTATGTCTTCTTTATTATTGCTATTTTTTAAATTTAACATTTCATCTAGTGATATTAAAGGCAACAATCTTTCACGCAGTCTTAAAACCTTTGTTCCTTTTATTGTTTCAATTTTTTGTTCGCTATTATCTGTTATTCTAACTAGCTCTTGTACACTGAGCTGAGGAATTGCATATCTCTCCTTTGCTACCTCCACAATTAAAGCTGACACAATAGCCAAAGTTAAAGGTATTTTAATTGTAAAGGTAGAACCCTTACCTTCTATGGATTTTAGCTCAACCGTACCGCCAATTTTTTCTATATTATTGCGAACAACGTCCATACCGACACCGCGCCCAGATACAGATGTTACCTTCTCTGCAGTTGAAAGTCCTGCATTAAAAATAAATTGATGTATTTGCTGGTCTGACATCTCAGCTAATTCTTCTGAGGTTGCAAGACCGTTCATTAAGACTTTTTCTTTAATTTTTTCAGTAGAAAGCCCCTTACCATCATCTGATATTTCAATGATTATATGACCACCCTCATGAAAAGCATTAAGTAAAATATGTCCTTCTTCTGACTTACCTGCAGCCAGTCTTTCTTCTGGAGTTTCTATACCATGGTCGCCAGAATTTCTAACCATATGAGTGAGGGGGTCTTTAACCATATCCAATACTTGCCTGTCTAGTTCTGTGTCTTGACCGCGCATTTCTAAGTTAATTTTTTTATTTAGCTCAACTCCAATATCTCTAACTATTCTAGGTAATTTTCCCCAAGCGTTGCCAATTGGCTGCATACGAGTTTTCATCACACCTTCTTGTAATTCTGATACAACTTGGTTTAGTCGCTGTAGCGGAGCAGAAAATTCACTATCTGTATTAGAACGCAATATTTGTAAAAGTTGGTTACGTGTTAGCACAAGTTCACTTACCATTGTCATCAAGTCTTCTAAAACCTGTACATTAACCCGCAAAGATTGAGTAACATTAGGGGCAGAGGTTGCTGTATCTTTACTTACTTTTTTTTGTTGTTTTTTTCCCTCATCTGCGGCTTTTAGGGCGGCGGCGGCTTCAAGTTCAGCTTTTTTATTCGCCTCTGCTTGTGCTTTTAACTCATCTAGTGGTACTTGCATTAAATCCACCATTTCATCTTCGCCACTAGATGCTGGCTCTTCTGTTGCTTTGCTGTCTTCTTCCCCATCTTCTGGAACAACAAAGTTATAAACATCGTCTAATTTTTTTAAAAGCGCACTATCATCGCCTTCAGGCTCAGAGCCAGTTTCTTCAATACCTGCAACTATTTCCTTAATAACATCAAATGCCTCTAAAATTAAAGTAATATATTTGGGTGTTACTTTTAAATCACCATCACGAAAACGACCAAGCACATTTTCGCTATGGTGAGCAACTGTTTCTAATCTTGGCAGTCCTAAAAAACCACAAGTACCCTTAATTGTGTGTACAAGTCTAAAAATTTTACTGATAAGTTCTGCATCTTCTGGATTTTGTTCTAGATTAACAATATCAACATCAAGCTCTGATAAAGCCTCTGATGTTTCAGCTAAAAATTCTCCAATTAGTTCTTCATCCATATTTCAAATCCTATCCAACAAGTAGTTAAGAAACAACCCCCACCAGACATAATGCCAGAGTAATTATTAAGACTTAGTTTAATATTTTAAAAAAATAAGATATTTTTTACTTTAAATTTTATTTATAGATACTCTTAAAATCATTTAGACTATTAGTTTAAGCGCCCCTATATAAGATTGTGCAAAATTATACTTGGGGTAAATCTAGTATCAACGAGCTTTAAGTATCTTAAATATCTTTGGAGTCAGCCATATTTTTACAACTTAAAGTAAAGTTCAATTGACTTTCCGATATATTTTCCCAAGCAATATTCAAGCCAAAATAATCAGCAAATACCGCAGCAACATAAGCATGCACCAGTCTTGGGTCTAAATCCTCAATTGGAAAATCTAATTTTAAGCATTTATCCATACCATCATATAACGCAGGCTTTTTACCATTAACGATAATTTTTGCGCTATTTGTAGAAAATTCTGTTATAATTTCCCCATCACCAGGATTACATTCTATTGCTAACATTAAAATATTTAATAATGTCTTGGCAAAGCCCTTTGGTACGTCATCTAGGTCAATTTCTCCGACCCAGCTAACTGTATTGCGTCCCCCTTTTGCCCAATTTTCAAATGTTTCTTTGATGTCTGTGAGTGATACCATTTTTTCACTTCCAGCCGCACCATATACAAGCCTAAACATTTTTAACCTAACTGATGCTTGTAAAATACTGCTTTCTATTAAATCAACCGCATCACCCGACATTTCAGGTCCAAGCTCTCGCATTAATTCTATGCCATTACTAACCGCACCAACCGGACTTACCAAATCATGGCAAATTTTTGATGCTAGTAATTCTAAAACTCTGGGATGAATAGTAATGGTCATTTTAAATATCTCCTAAAAAAATAATAAATTAAACATCTGGAAATTTTATACCTGTTTTAGCAAGCTCTGCAACAAGCATATTTTTTAATCTATCTAGCCCATCTTGATTAAAAGCCTCAATTCGTGCTGTTAAAACAGACTCAGTATTAGACGCTCTAAGCAACCACCAGCCATCTGAGCTATTTAGCCTAATGCCATCAATATCGCATATATCCCAGTTAGGATTATTTTGAGATTTTAAATTATTTAAAATTTCTTTTGGAACATCAAATTTTCTATCTTCCGGAACTTCAAATCTAATTTCTGGGGTTGAGCAAGTTTTAGGAAAATACTCAGTAAGCTCCGATAGTTTTTTCCCACTGCTACCCATAATATTTAAAATTCTAATTGCCGCATAAATACCGTCATCAAAACCAAAATATTTATCTGCAAAACAAATATGCCCTGCCAATTCCCCCGCAAGCGGAGAATTAAGCTCTTTCATCTTTGCCTTAATTACAGAATGTCCAGTTTGCCACATAACTGGTATACCACCCAGCCTTTTTATTTCATCAAATAAAACACGACTTGATTTAACGTCAGCAATTATATGAGATGATGGAAAGTTTTTTAAAACCTCACCTGCGTAAATTGCCATTAAAATATCTGCCCAAATGATATTTGTATTTTCATCTATGACCCCTATTCTATCTGCATCACCATCAAAGCCAATACCAATATCCGCATTTTGTTTTTTTACTTCGGCTTGTAAGTCTTCTAAGTTTTTCTCAACAGTTGGGTCTGGGTGATGGTTTGGAAAGCTAGAGTCTATATCACCGAACAAAATTGTATGTTCTCCTGCTAATTTTGTAGTTAGCATATCCAAAATAGCGCCCGCCGCGCCATTACCTGCGTCCCAAATAATTTTAAATTCTGCCCCACAATCATAGTCTTGTAAAAGACGATCAACATATTTTTCTCTTATATCCACCTCAGAGTAAGAACCAACAGCATTTTCAAAATCCCCAGCAGCTGCAATTTTACCAATTTCTTGAATATTGCCCCCGTAAAATGGGGCTTTTCTTAGCGCCATTTTAATGCCGTTGTGAGTAATTGGACTATGAGAGCCAGTAACCACAACACAAGCATCAAGATTTAAATGATGCATCGCAAAGTAAACTGTAGGAGTTGGAACTATACCCAACATAGTTACATCAATACCAGATTTTAAAAGCCCATTTAATAGTGCCTTTGCAAATATAGGGGAAGATTCACGCCCATCAAAACCAATACATATATGTTTGCCACCATGTCTTAAAACATAGCTACCATATGCGCGCCCCACCGCATAGCAATCTTCTTCCCTTAGGCTAGAGCCAACCTCTCCCCTAATGTCATAAGCTCTTAAAATTCTCTCATCAAAAATATGCTTACCTGACATATACAGTTCCCCTTAAAAAAATTGATTTGAAAAATATAACTTTAAGCAGTTTGCAAAAGAGCCATAGTTACAGTTGATTTTTCAGGTAAAATTGCCTTGACCAAGCTTCTCACTTCTTGTCTTGCCGTTATGTTTGAAATAGAAATTTTATAGTTACTATCTCCTTTAATATCAAATAGAGTTTTGCCTTCTAAAAATAGCTCTCTAAAAATAACTCTTTCCCCAAAACCATAAATAAGTCTAAAACCTAAACTACGCGATAGTCTATTTAACACCACCCCAACTTCATTTTTATTTTTTGAATGTAAATGCCCAAGCCTATTTCTCATCACTATCCAGTCAATATATTTGCCATCGCGCTTTTCACGTTGAGAACGTAAATCCCAAATCATAGAGCTATAAAGACTAGGCTTAATTTGACCCGCCCCACGCCCATCAAAACGCGCAAGTAAGTCCATATCAACAAAACTATCGTTCATTGGCGTTACAATAGTATCTGCATACGAATGCCCAACAATACTAAGATAAGTATCACTTCCAGGAGTATCAATTATTATATAGTCAAATTTATGCTTAAATTTATCTATTGCTTTTCTAACCAGCCCTTGCTCAGCTAATTTTTGTTGCATAGTATCGCGACACTCAACCCTTTTTATATGAATATGTTCTGGAAGTAAGAGTTCAGATGCATATTTTTTTCTATTTTCCAAATATCTGGTAAAACTTGCTTGATTAGCATCTAAATCAATTGTTGCCACCCTAAAGCCCAGCTTCAACAGACCTATCGCAACATGAAAGGCAGCAGTTGTTTTACCCGTTCCACCTTTTTCATTGCCAAATACAACAATCCTTGCAACTTTATTAGATATGGGTTTATTTTTCTCTAAAAACATGCAACTACTATATATGTAGTTTAAATTATTTGCAATAAAATTAGGTGGTAAATATGCCAGAAAAACCAACCATTTTTGTTTCTGCTGTAATTTTAAGTAATGATGCAGGAGAAATATTGCTTGCCCAAAGACCCAAAGGCAAAGCTTTTGCTGGTTTTTGGGAATTTCCTGGTGGAAAAATTGAAAAAAATGAAAAATCCGAAGATGCCCTTATCAGAGAGTTAAAAGAGGAACTGGATATAACAATCAATAAAAAAAATATAAGACCTCTTACATTTACTACATATGAATATGATGAAATATATTTAATTATGCTTGCCTTTAGCTGTAATAAATGGAGCGGAAAAATTCTTCCTCTAGAAAAACAACAAATAAAATGGATAAAAATAAATGATATAAAAAATTATAAGATGCCCCCAGCAGATATCCCCATTTTAGATTTATTGTTAGAAAAATCAGGACTATAAAAATGACAAAGATTGATGTAAATACAAAAATATTTAATCAATTTTATCATTCTTTATGCGGAAGACTTGCCAGTAAAATTATAAATTCCCATATATTATCTCTATGGTCGGATACAGAAGATTTAAAAGATATGAATATTCTAGCACTTGGTTGGCCATACCCATATATTCATCATTTTACCACAAATTATAATAG
>JALTWL010000124.1 GCA_027047045.1 Micavibrio sp. | reverse complement strand
TTGAATTGCACGCCTTATATATTCTTGTAATATTATAAGGTTTAATATACTAAACGCGCACAGCGGTAAAATTGCTGTAATGTTCAATTCTAGCGACATATTTGAATTTATTGGTTTTGTAGATGGTATAACCTATATTTATTATATGATTTGCCTTATGTGTTTGGATGAGCTGGTGGTTATAGCGAAGATGAAACACCCGATCCCATTCCGAACTCGGACGTGAAAAACTTCAGCGCCGATGGTACTTTGTCTTAAGGCACGGGAGAGTAGGTCGCTGCCAGCTCTTTCAAACACATAAATGGTCATGTTATAAATAGCGATATAAGAATTTAAAAAAGCCAGTTATCATTTTGATACTGGTTTTTTTTTTGCTTTTTTCAAAATATTTCTAAGTAGAAACAAATAGTTATTATATAAGGGAGAGCATAAAAATGTTTCTCAATTTACAAGATTATGTGTTTTACAAAATCTATATATTTACCGAAAAAATTTAACGCATATAGGATAAATGCGCCTAAAATATGAAAAAACAATATAAAATTAGGTTAATTTATCAAAAAGCATAAAAATGTTAGACAAAAAACTGCATAATATATAAATTAATCTAACTTATCTAAATTTTGTGGGGGTATTCAGACTTCAGCAAATTTTCCTTAATCAACCCAATTTCTTATCGCGCCAACTATGTAAAATCACATTTAAACAAACTTAGTACTAGGAGCTTTAATTGTCATAAATATTTTTTATATAATTGCTGGAAAGATAAAAAATATTAAGAATATTTGAAACTTCCTTATATCATATTTGGCTCCTAAATATAATTTTATATAAGCGGTGCATAAACAGGTTACTTAAATTGGCAGTTCAAGTAACTTTAAAAGCAACCATATTATGATTAAAGTATTAGAATAAAAAAGCCAACCGCCCTTATGTTGATATTGGATTTTTTTACTTACTTAAATCACGCACTTGTAGATGTTTTTTTAATTTTTTCTTTTATTCTGGTGTAGTATTTTTGCTTAAACTCTCAAATAAGCTATCGCACTACTGCAATTATGTCAAACATTGTGTGAGCTTACTAAATTATCTATATGCAATATTTCTTTTTATTCACTAATAATTATATTATAGTCATAGATGTATGGTTCTGTTTATTTTTGATTTTTTAAAGTAAGAGGGTATTTCATGGATTTGAGTAAGATTACAGCTGGCGATGATGTTCCAAATGAAGTAAATGTTGTCGTTGAAAATCCAAGAGGTGGAGAGCCTGTAAAATACGAACTTAATAAAGAAAGTGGTACTATGTTTGTAGATAGGTTTTTGCACACAGCAATGCGCTATCCAGGTAATTATGGTTTTATTCCTCATACTTTGTCAGAAGATGGCGATCCTGTTGATATTTTAGTTATTGGGGATACAGCCGTAATGCCAATGGCAGTTTTAAAGGCGAGGCCAATTGGGGTTTTAATTATGGAAGATGAGGCAGGAATGGATGAGAAAATTTTAGCTGTTCCCGTAGATAGATTATTGCCAGTTCATAAAAATATAAAATCATATGAAGATTTAAGTGAAATTAGACTTGGGCAAATAGAGCATTTTTTTAAACATTACAAAGACTTAGAGCCAAATAAATGGGTAAAAACTGTTCGTTGGGGAAATGTTGATGAGGCAAAACAAATGATAATTGATGGAATAAAACGTATTTAAAATTCTTAAAATAATATCGTTAAAAATCCTAATTATTCATAGCTTTAGTAATTTGTAAATAAGAATATTTTATAATGAAATGTCGTATATATTTCTTTTAGAGGGATATCATTTTTAAGAGAGGTAAAAATGAGGAAAATTTTATTCTTAACTTTTTTACTGGTTTTAACAGGGCTAATTGCAACCAATGCAGTGGCAAAGGAGGCTATAAGTAAAGAGGATAAATATAATCAGCAACGTATAAAAGATGCTATTAATATGTCTAAAATGATAGAGTATTTTTATAAAAAAACAGGAAAATATCCACTTGCTCCTGAAAATCCCCTAAATGAGGTAACGGTTATTATAACTAAAAATAAGGAATTTATACCTAAGAGGAGTATTCCTTGGGAAAAAATGCAAAAAGAGCTTTTTGAAAAACTAGGAAAAAGAGCTGTGCTTGCAATGGACCCAGAAGATAAGAAAAAAGAGGCTGGACGTGTCTATAAATATAGGACTAATGGGCAAGATTATTGGTTTGCCGTTTTTTTAACAAAAGAAAACGGCTACACAAAAACAGAAGGCTTAAATTTATATAAAATTGAACTAACCTCAAGACCAAGAGCTGATAGATTTCAATATAGTATAAAAAATCTACAGCGTTTTTTGAAATTTGGTAAAGATAATAAAAGAATGCAAAATACTCTTTTTAAGGCACTGTCAAATGATAGTTATGATTGGGCTTTAGAACTTATAATGCAAGGAGCAAATTTAAATCCAGCATGCAAAACTACTAAAGATTGCCAACCACTTGTGATGGCGGTTAAAGAAGGAAATTTAGATAAAATAAAATTTTTACTTAAATATGGTGCGGATATAAATGGTTTTAATTCTCATGGTAATACTCCTCTTATGAAGGCTTTAGAATTTGGCAAGATAGATGCTGCAAAATTATTGATTGAAAAGGGGGCAAATATTCATATACCCAATATTAAGGGGCTTACTCCATTTTTGGTGGCAATTTTAATAAAAAATTATGAGTTAGTTAACCTGTTACTGGAAAAAGGGGCTGATGTTAATAAAAACTATATATTGATTGATGAGCTAAGCGATGATGTAAAATTAGGGGTTAGGCCTCTTGAGGCAGCAGTACAGGCACAGGATACAAAATTAGTAAAATTACTTTTAGAAAAAGGGGCAAACCCAAATAATAAAACTGCCAAAGGGGCGGATTTATTAAAATATGCCAAAAGTTTACAAAATAAGGAAATTGTAAAGCTGTTAGAAGATGTTATAAAGAAATCTTTAAAATAAAAAAGAGGGCAACACTAAGCCCTCTTTTTATTCTGTTAGTTATTAAATAACTTTTAAATAGATGGTTTTTTATTGGGATTAACTTTGCGTTCAGCATTTCCGCTATATGTGCAAAGTGGACGAATTAGCTTATTTGTAGAGCGTTGCTCCATAACATGGGCAGTCCAGCCAACTATACGAGCCATCGCAAACATAGGGGTAAACATATCAGTATCAAATCCCATCATGTTATATAAAGGTCCAATTGGATAATCTACATTTGGTTTGATATTTTTGTCTTTTAGCATAGTGTCTTCTAAGATTTTAGAAATTTCAACTAATTTTTTACCACCCCTAACTTTTGCGACATTATTAAAATGTTTTTGTAAGGTGGGAACACGACTATCGCCATTTTTATAAACAGCATGCCCAAACCCCATGACAACTTTTTTATTTTTAAGGGCATCTTTTATCCATTCCTCAGCTTTTTCAGGCTCACCAATTTCATCTAGCATATGCATAACAGCCTCATTTGCGCCACCATGCAGACGACCTTTTAATGAACCAACCGCGCCAGTAACCGCAGAATAAACATCAGATAGAGAAGAAGTAATTGTTCTTGCTGTAAAGGTTGATACATTAAAGCTATGTTCTGCATATAACATCATAGTTACGTCAAAGGCCTTGACCACCTCCGCTTCTGGCACTTCACCAAAACACATATGGAAGAAATTTTCAGAAAAGCTCAAATCATCTCTAGGAGTAATTGGTTCTTTTCCTTCCCTAAGGCGCATATGAGTTGCAATAATTGTTGGAATTTTTGCAAGAAGATTTATAGATTTTTCCATCTCTCCTGTCAAGCTTTCATCTCCCCAGTTAGGATCTTGTGTTCCAATAAAGCTAATAGCTGTCCTTAAAACGTCCATAGGATGTGCGTCTTTGCGCATTTTTCTAATTATATCTATTAAATCATCATCTAACTGTCTAAGAGAGCGTTCTTTTCCTTCAAATTCTTTTAATTGTTCTTTTGTTGGAAGTTCGCCAGACCATACAAGATATGCAACTTCTTCAAATTTACAATTCTCAGCCAAATCTTGTACAGCATATCCACGATAGGTAAGAGAGCTTGTTTCTTGAGTTATTTCTGATATTTTACTGTCATCAACATAAATGCCAACAAGACCTTTTTTTATTTCTGGTTTATTATTTTTCATCTTTGATACTCCTATAATTTACTTTAAGGGATACGCAGTTAAATTATCAAATGCGACCATATGTTAAAACTTTATGAGTTGGGGTTGTATAACATTATTTCAAACAAAAGGCAATATTTATATTTATAATTTTTTATGTTACAATTTTGTGAATATAGAAAAATAATATAATGGAAAGAGAGATATATAATGGAAATTACTAAAATTAAGGCAGAAAAATTAAAAAAATGGTTAGATGGTGGTGAGGCTATATTGATAGATGTTCGTGAAGGGGCAGAATATCAAGCTATAAATATATCGGGTGCAGTTAATTTACCTTTATCCAAAATAAATTTAAGGGAAATTTTAGCACTTACAGATAACAATGGTAAAAAGATTATTTTACATTGTCAGGCAGGAAAACGCTCTGATATGGCATGTAAAAAGATTATGAATGAAAATCCTGAATTTGATATATATGAGCTTGATGGTGGAATAGATGCATGGCAAAATGCTGGTTTACCAGTAAATAAAACAGGCAGTATGCTTCCCCTAGATAGGCAAGTGCAATGCGTGGCCGCATTTTTTATATTTTTAGGGCTGTTTTTGAATGTTACTGTTGGTGCTGTTGGCAATATATTTATTATTATAACAGGTCTTGGGCTTGCGATATCTGGTATATTTGGACATTGTCTTATGATACCCATTTTAGCCAAAATGCCTTGGAACATGGGCAAAAGTTCAAATAATAATTGCTGTTCTAGGTAGCCTATTTTCTATATTTTGTTGCAACAATTGACTCTACTGATGCTGTCATACCTGCTGTTCTGCCTATTTCTAGGGCTTGCTCTATTGGCATACCTTTTTTAATGTGATAAATGCTAAGCATTGCCCCCGCCCGATTGCCAGATATGCAATGAAGTAAAATAGGCTTTTTAGCGCTGTCCATTGCTTTAATAAACTTTTCTACTTGTTCTTCTTTTAGAAGGGAGGCGTGAATGGGGATATTTATATATGTTAAGCCAAGCGCTTCTGCTTTATTTTTTTCTTCTTCTTGACCTTGTTCTAGACCATTTCTTAAATCTATGATAGTTTTTATGCCCTTTTCTGCGAGTTCTTCAAGCGCACCTTCTCCGAGTTCACCTGAAGTTGCTAATTTTGATGTTGCTCTATTATAATTTACAATTTTGCTTTTTAGCTCACCTGCAAAAGCTACTGTATGTGTGGCAAAAGCATCATTTGAGGTAAAAGATATTAACAATATTGCAACAAAAACTACTATATTTTTCATTTTTTATTTTCCTTTTAAAAATAACAATTATTTAACTATATGTTCCGCAGAGGGGAATTTTCTATTTCTAACTTCATTAGAATAATCTCTAACCGCCGAAGATACAAGCCCTGCCATATCTGAGTATTTTTTAACAAATTTAGGGGTGAAATCTTGAAAAAGTCCAAGCATATCATCTGTTACCAATATTTGCCCATCGCAAGCAACAGATGCGCCAATGCCAATTGTTGGTATATCTACCTCCTCTGTGATTTCTTTTGCAAGTGGCTCTGCTGTGCCTTCAATTACAACTGCAAAAGCGCCTGCTTTGCTAACCGC
>JALTWL010000123.1 GCA_027047045.1 Micavibrio sp. | reverse complement strand
ATTAAATATATTATAATTTTTTTCATCTTTTAAACTTTTATGTTTTTAAATCTTTTAGTCCCATTATTATAAGATTTGTTGTTTAAAAATCAAATTTATAAAATCTTGTAACATTTTTAAAATTAAATCGTAAATGCCTATGTAAGGCACCAAAAATTATGTAGTAAATATTTAATTTGATAGTGAATAGCATTTGTAAAAATTGTGTAAAACAAAAAAACTTGAAATTTAAGTTGAAATTTGTAGATTTGGTGCCATAGAGTGCTGGGACCAGCACCTAAATACTAGTATTTAGTTCTAAAAACTAATTTTTATATCTTATTTAAAAAGAACACATGGACATTAAAAAAATCGTTGCAAGTGTTACAGCTGCTGCAATTGTAGCTACACAAGCTTTGTCTGCAGTTGCTATGGCTGGGACAACAACTTCTTATCCTGCTGAATGGGTAGAAGCAGTTAATTTTATGAAAACTGAAGGATTATCTTCTACAGCTAATTCAGTAGAAGAATATATGCCTTTAGCTACAGTTAAGAGAGAAGCTGCTGCTAAATTCTTCGTAAACTTTGCTAAAAAAGAATTCGGTAGAACAGCTGATACAACAAAAGAATGTGTATTTGCTGATATTAATGAAGCAAATCCAGTATTCGTTCCATACATTATTGAAGCTTGCCAAATGGGTATTTTAAAAGGTGTAAATGGTAAATTCTTACCAAAAGCTACACTTACAAAATTACAATTCTTAACAGTATTAGCAAGAATTGTTAAAAATGATTCTTCAATTGAACCTGCTCAAGCATTCAATTTGCTAAAAGCTGATGGTATTACTAAAGAAGCTACATTAGCTGATACAGTAAGACCAGTTACAAGAATTGAATTAGCTATCTTATTCAAGAGAGCAGTTGCTAAATATGTTAATACACAAACAGAAAATAATATGCAAGAAGGAAATAATGAAAATGCTGATAATGGTAATATAGGTGATATTCTTGGTTCTATCTTAGGTGGTGATGAAGAAAATAAC
>JALTWL010000122.1 GCA_027047045.1 Micavibrio sp. | reverse complement strand
CGCTTACAACGTCGATGTCGTGTGTGGAATGGAATGGAGCAGATGTCGTGCCTGCTGTGTTTGGCATTAAGCTGCGAACTACACACCTGCCATCGACACGGCGAACGTTGATATTGCAGCTGCAGTCGTCGTTGTCAAAAGAACAAGTTGCCATCATGCATGCACAGCTTACAAGCAAAGTGGGAAATAAATATGAACAAAAAGTCCGTCTGTTCGCCATTTTTGTCATTTGAAAAAACATCCTTCCAGCTGGCAGAAACTTATTTTATCTATCAATTCTAAAGTCGGTTTGTTTTCCTTACCACAATAAAATGAAAGCATTTCCACATCAGTCGATACACCAACAATATGATTCCAGTCGATGATTAATTATGCAAGGCTGCACGATCATGTTATATTGTCCACGTGTGTATTACCACTTTACATTATCAACGCGTATAGTATCAAGTTACGTTACCAGGGAAGTATTAGCACGTTATATTTTTACGTGCTTTTTATCAACTTATAATTTGCCAAGTGTCTGTTAACAGCTTATATTTACCCAGGTCGCTGCATACTGTCCATCTACATTAACCGAATCGTATTCAATTAACATGCACAGTCAACAAAAGATTCCGTATTACCACGTTGTATTTATCCGACCGCTTCACGTGTATTCAACCGGTATGTAACAACACCCACTGTCAACAGCTAATATATCGAGTGAAATGTTCGCAAGACGGAGATACAGCGTATTTAACAAAGGCGTTTCGTATCGGTGGCCATGTCCCGGCGATCTGCATACAAGAGGGCAGAATTAGCGTGCACATCTAGCCTACCCATTTACGACGACTTTCCAATAAGATCTTCCGAACGAAATAACACACATGCAGACATACATAAAGACAGACAGACAGACAGACACACACACACACACACACGTGCGCGCACGCATGTGTATGTATGTGTGCATATGTGTATGTGTGTGTGTCTATGTGTGTCTATGTATGTGTGTGTGTGTTTGTGTGATAGTGTGTGTGTGTCTGT
>JALTWL010000121.1 GCA_027047045.1 Micavibrio sp. | reverse complement strand
ATGACCCAACATCACCAATTTATGGAATGCCGATATTAGATGTTGAAAAAGCAGGAACAGTTTTGGTTGTAAAACGTTCTTTAGGCTCTGGCTATGCGGGAATTGATAATCCTCTATTTTATAATGACACAACTATGATGCTTTTGGGTGATGCTAAAAAAATGACAGAAGATATAGTCAAAGCATTTGAATAGTCATATTTACTAAATTTTATCTAATTGCCATTATACTGTAATGTAGTGAAGTATGCTTGTTTTAAGCGATTCATTTGGTTGGAAAATATAGATATTTGTGTGAGAAGGCTATTTATGCAAGCAAACTATAGAAATATATATTCAAAAAATAGTGGTTTTACTCTGTTAGAAATGGCTATTGTGACTTTTATTTCAGGGCTGATAGTCGTGGCCTTGCTTAATGTTTATAAAATTCATGTAGAAAGGAAGTTTTTAACAGAAACTAGAGATAAACAATATATAATAGATAGTGCTATATCTAGTTATAAAAATAGGGAGGGTGTTGGCTCTGGTACTCTGCCATGTCCTGCAGATCCATCACTTCCAATTTCTCATCCTAACTCTGGGGTTGCTAGTTGTACATTATATGATAACTTTTTGGCAGGAACAGCGTCCATTGGTGATTGTACAAATGGGACAGAAGGTATTTGTTTAGTTGCTGGTATTAGGGATACTGATGCAGATACAGATACAGCTCCAGACCCCATTTTAATAGGAGCTGTACCATATAAAACAATTGGTTTGGTATTGACAGATACGGGTGGAGATGGATTGGGAAGTGAAAATTTAGACAATGATGATACCGATGATATAGTAACGTCAGGTGGCGTTGCCGATGAGGTTGGGTTGGAGATGAGTTTGGATCCATGGGGATACAAAATGACCTATGCCGTTTCTGCTTATATGACAGATGCTAATAAATTTGAAAATAATATAGGTGCAATAAATATAAGAACTGAACTTGGAACTAATATAGTAGATCCTCCTGGTTCTGCGCACTATGTCATTGTTGGATATGGCAATAATCACGCTGGTGCTTATAGTGCTGAGGGACGTATTCCAACTCCTTGTGTTATTGGTGTTGCAGAAAGTGAAAATTGTGATGGAGATGGGGAATTTGTTAAAGGATTAAGAACTCTTAAAACTGGTGTTGAATATTATGATGATACTGTTTTTTATAAAGCATTTGCAATGTCTATGTTGTGGGCATTTGTGCCACAAAAGGAAGATATAATAAATTTAAATATTGGTAATGTTGGTATAGGCATTACATCCCCTAAAGAAAAATTACATATTGTTGGAGGAGCTGTTAAAGCGGATAAGGCATCACAAAAGGAACTTTGTGATAAAATGGGTTCTAACTGTTGGGATCCTAATAATATAGCTGGTATAGATGGTACAAAATGTCCACCAGCGCCAGCGGGAAAGATATCTGTTGTTAAATCTATCAAAGCGGGGGAAGTTGTTTGTGTGGAAGTGCCTGCTATTAAGGCTAATACAGCTCAATATTGCCCTGCAGGGCAATATGTTACCGGCTTTGATATATTGGGGAACATAATTTGTAAAGTTTTTTAAATAACTAAATTTTGTTGGGGGCATAAAATATAATATGTGCATGCATGATATAAAAAAAATGAAAGGGATTTCAGGCTTAACAGTAATAGAGCTAGGTATTTTTGTTGCTGTTTTTGGTCTTTTTCTATCTATTGCTCTTAATGAATATTCGCAATATATAAAACAAAAAGCAGTAAATGATACAAAGGCAAGAGTAAGTTTAATGCAAAAGGCCCTTTCTGCATATGTCGGTAATTTAGGACGTCTTCCATGTCCTGCAGACCCTACGTTAAGGCCTGAGGATATAAACGCGGGTGTTGAAAGATGTGTATCTGCAAGTGAGAATGTTTATCCTGCAAATAATGGTGGTGTAATTAGAGTTAGGGGGCATAGGGATACTGATGGAATTAACGGTAAAGATCCTGTTTTAATAGGTTCTATTCCATATATTACTTTAGGTATAACATATAAGGATACAATAGATGGTTGGGGTAGCAAATTTACATATGCTGTGTCTGAAATAATGACAGATGCAGCCAGATACAATGATGATAATGGAGTTATTGATAAATTAGCACGCCATACTACGTTACCTGATAATCCCCCCTTGGGACCGGGACCAGAAGATGGTGGTTTGATTTATTCGGCTTTTGCAACTTTAAGTGATGGTTCAGAGGTAACTAGAGCCTTTTTAATAGCTATTGTATCGCATGGTTCAGATAAAAAGGGTGGGTACAACTACTATGGAAAACCAAATGCAGCTTGTGATACGGTAACTCCAAGTTTGGATAGTGAAAATTGTGATAATGATGCAACTTTTTTAAGTGCAGAGGCGGGGACTAAGGTATATAGTATAGTAAAAGGAACAAATTATTTTGATGATCCAATAACTGTGTTTACTATTAGTAGAGAGGGTGAAAAATGGAGCTATACATCAAATACAAGCATTAAAAATAAAACAGCAGCACAAGTTGGGATAGGAAAAAATCCTGAAACTATGCTTGATGTTAATGGTAATATTATGGTTGGTGATGTAAGTGATCCAAATAGTAAATATTTAGCAAATGAATATTGTAGCTTACCAGAAGATAAAAATTCCGATGGTGATTTTGATGACCCTGGAGAACAGCAAAATTGTTTTGAACCGAAGATTATAGCGGGCTCTGGTATAAAATGTAATGGTGGTATTATGACGGGTATAGCCGATAGCAGTGTTAAATGTGTGAAAACTATAGATGCTACTAATATTACTATTGGAGGCTGTCCACCAAATGAATATGTAATTGGAATTGATGCAGGAGGTAACTTCATATGTGGTCCTTAATTAAAAGCTATTTTGCCAATCAAAAATGTAATAAAGCATTTACAATGCTTGAAACAGCAGTAGTGATTACAGTTTTAGGTATTATACTAGCATCTGTATTGATGCCATATAATCTGTGGAAGAAAAAACAAGAGATAAAAATTACAGCACAAAATGTGAGTATTGCAACTAATGCTATTACTAATTTTTTAATACAGCATGGTAGGTATCCATGCCCTGCATCTTTAACAGCAACTAGAGGTGATGCAAATTATGGGCTTGAAGGTGTATGTGATGGCTCAGATCCCAACTATCCTCCTGTTAACACAGCGGGTAGTTTTGATGGTGATTATTACTATGAAAAAAGTCACAGAGCTAGTGTTGACATAGATCCAAGACCAGGTACTCCTGTTTTGACTAGCCCCGTTATTATTAGGCGAGGGGCTCTTCCATTTAGAACATTAGGGCTTGCAGAAGATCAATCAGAAGATGGATATGGTATGCGACTTAATTATGTGGTTACAGAGAATTTAACTGTAACCGGCACTTTTGTAAAAGAAAGTGGTGGAATAAGTCTAAAAGACGGCAGTGGTAATTCTTTGCTTGCAACTCCAAATAGTGCACATTATCTTGTTTTTAGCTCAGGTAGAGATAAAGCGGGAGCTTATAGCAGAGATGGAATTTTGGTTCGTAAATGTATTTTAGGACGCAAAGATACAGAAAACTGTAATAGTTTCATTGATACAAGCACACCACCACAACCATTTGCTGATTATTTATATGCTGTTTATTCTGAATCTGGTGGACCCAATCATTATGATGACTTTTTAAAATTTTATTCATCAGTTGAAACACCACTTTGGCGTGTTGTTGGAAATACAGCACTTCATATAAGTGATTTGATAGGAGCAAATAGTGGTGGTAAAATCGGTATTGGTGTTGCATCACCATCAACTACTTTAGAAGTTGCCGGTGAAATGAGAGCTAGTAACGGTAACTCTATGGTTGATAATGCATGTGATGGTAATAATACTGATTGTATAGATGTTGGTAAATTTGGGAGCGAAACAGGACATCCTGACTATGAATGTAGCAATTCTACAGAATATGCTTTTGGTATATCAGGGGCAAAAGCTGGTGGTGGTATTGACTGTAAATCATTAGAAATTACATGCCCTGCAGGTGATAAAATGCTAGGAGTTAATCCAGATGGTTCGCTTAGATGTAGCGGTTTTACTGGTTGCTACCCTGAAAGTAAGACTTTGTGTGGTAATTTATCTGTTCCATTGCCAAAAACAAATGATGGGGATTGGGCAAATTTATCAGCTATGGGAGGCTCTGCCGATGGTTGGACACCTGTTGCGGGTATTAGCTATCAAGAAAGGTGGAGATGCCAAAGCGGATATTGGCAAAGAAAAGCAACTAGCGGTATATGTACATGTACGCCGGGTAGTAGTATTTCAACGGTTCCTTGTAATTCACGCCGAGATGGTAACTGGACAGGAAACATAACATTAAAAACAGAAATATTATGCCCAAGTGGTAATTCTAATGTAACAGAAGAATCAAATAATTGTGTATGTGCGCCGACAACTGTAAATGGGATACAAAATTGTCCACCCGGTCCTTGGAGTGGCGGACCTAACAATACTAAAAATGAGTGGATTTGTGACAGCTCAACAAGCGGTCATTGGGGAGGAGTGACTATTATTCCTCCAGATAAGTGCGTTTGTACGCCACAAACTGAATTTAAAGACTATGGTTGCCCAACGGGTTATAAGAAAAACCCAACTGGTAGGGTTTATAAAAGAACTTATAATTGTGCTACTAGAACGTGGAATGAAACATTCTATAATGATAAATGTGTTTGCGATTCTTCTACCCCTCCCAAAGAATGGAAAGAAAATTGCCCACCACCTTTATCAGGACAAAGAACAATGAGAAGAAATTGGAGATGTAGTCCTCCCGGTTATGGTCCTGCATATGTATATGATGATACAAATTGTGGTATAGCCTCTTATAAGTACGTTCCTAAGAGCCCAGGTACTCCAGCATCTGGATCATTACCAATATCTGCCTACAGCACATGTAACATTCCAGGAAAGAAGGTTAGTTGTTCAGATTTAAATGTTAATGGTGGTTATTGGCATTATAATATATGTGTTTGTGAATAAAACAATTTAATCAAAGACAGAGTTTCTTTTAAGAAACTCTGTCTTTTTCTAGCCATATAGCTAATCCATAATAGTCAAGATAAAGGATTATCTATTACATACATCTCATTTCACTTAATGTAATTGGAGATAAGATATGTAACTTTATATATTTGAAATTAGCTATCTTATTGATTTATAGCTATTTCTAAGTAAAAACGAACATAACTTACTCCTCAACATTATGCAAATTTGTAATTACTATAAAAATTATTTATGCTGTTAATTTAAGCAACTTATTCTGTTTTGTACATTGTGTAAAATCATACGTTTTATGGGGGGAATCAGTATCTGGAAGCTTTAAGTATCATAAATATATTTAGAATTAGCTATATATACTATATAGTAATGCTATATTTAGGTAAAAAATAGTTATTATATGATTAACCATAGGGGTGGGACTAGATTTTATTGATGAATAGCTATAATGGTTGGTTATATTTATTGGTGGAGGGAACGCCGCCTTCCGGAAATCCAGTCTCCCCAGTACCGACACATCAAAAGTTCTTTATTTACAATACCTTGAGAGCTTCCAGGTGCCGTTCTCCGCGTCCCGCCGCGGGAAATGTTTTTCTCCACATTTTCCCCAAACAGAGAATGGACGCGGGTTCGATTCCCGCTGCCATATCAAACGCGGTGTTGTCATAACCCAAGTCTCCAGCCCAGGATTATCCCTTCGGTGGAAACGGGTCATTGCCATGGCTATCTTTCCGCTGGATTTTGCCGTCCTTGCCATGGATAAAGA
>JALTWL010000120.1 GCA_027047045.1 Micavibrio sp. | reverse complement strand
TTGGTGCTGGGGTATTTATGGTTTGGGTTATATTTTCTTATATAAAAAACAAAGGTGAAAAAGACTGGTTTACTGCCAAAATGGTGAGGAAAATACCTTTAATTAGTGGATATCTAAGGGATATAGGCTTTGCTGATAGTACAGCGGCTGCATCTAGAATGTTAAAAGGTGGGGTGCCAATTGGTGATGTTTTAAAACAAGCATCAGAGGCAAGCAATATTCCAGAAGTGTCAAATTATTGGCTAGATGCACAAAATGATTTAGCAAGAGGCGTTAGTTTGGGTGCAGCTTTAGACAGACCTCCACTTACTAGAAATGAGCGAATGGAGCTTGCGGGAATAGCGGATTTAGGACAAGTTGCAACAATAATGGAGGCAATATCGGAAATAAGAAACTCAGCTAGTAAAACTAAACATAAATTTATTGTTTGGCTTGCTTTTGGCTTAACGGGTATTTATTTATTGATAGCCTTTGGTAGCTCTATTTTTGCTCTACAAGTCATGAATATGAGTATGGATAGTATGATGAGCAGTTTAACTTCTATGTAATAGTTGACTTGACAAACTACTTGCTGGCTTTACTATTGATACTGTACGGGAGTTTTAAAAAATATGGTAGATGATGAAGATACAGATAAAGATGAAGTTAGAATAAAAGCCGCCTTACCACCTGCAGCAGCTGAAAGTGAGGAGGCAAAGAAAAAAAATGCGCGAAATTTTCTTTCTCGCTCAGAAAAGATTGAGATAACTAACCGTGCAATTAAGAAAAAGAAAAAATTATCTGTTAGTTCTTTACTAGAAGGTATGAATACACTCATAAATGAGAGTGATATTGCTAATTTAACTCCATTTTTACCAAGTGATGTGATTGCAGGCTCTGTTCCACGTGTTGTAGGTATGGAAGATGAAACAGTTTGGAATGCAGCGGCTCAGGCTTGTGGAACTGAAAAAGTACATTATTGTTATAGCATAGACGAAGATAGATGTTGGTATATAGCGGTGCCATCTGGCTCTCTTGCCAGCGCTCCAGATAGTTGGTGTCCAATTGCAGCAGCATTGCCCAATAATAGTGAATATTGGGATAGAGATACAGTTTATCTATATGAACAAGATGGGGTTGCGGCCGCTCTTAAATGGGACAGTGAAACTGGAAGGATACAGCTTTTTGTCGGTGCAGCTAGAAGTATTTTACCAAAGATGCAGGCTATGGACGCTAATTTTGTAACAATATCTTCCGAAAAGGCAAAAATAGTGCCTTGGCGCAATATGACACTTAACCGAGAAAAATTATCACGTAACTTTATGAGAATTACCTTTTTTTCTGGATTGGCGGTTACCTTTTTTGCACTAAATATTTGGTTTTTTTCATTTGCATATACGGTACTTCTAAAGCCTGAGCTTAAAGAGGCTGAAAAATTAAGTAGAGAAGCTACATTTGCTTTGCTAATAGAGGCAACCAAGGCCTTAAATAGTGATATTCCAAGAAAATTATCAAATATACGAATTTTAATGGATACATTACCTAAATTTGGTGGTACACTGGTCAGATATGAAATAATGGAAAGCGGTCAGGTTGAATGGGAAGCTTTGGTTCCAAGGGCTTTGGAAAGTGATTTGAGCCAATTTAGAGCAAGAGCAATAGGGTTAGAGAAAAATGATGGACGGCTTAGAATAAAAGGTGGTGGATAAAAACAACTAAAAATTTAAAAAAAGACATTTTTTTGACACATTTATATTGTATAATAACTATTGAAAAGTATTTTTATTTAAAATTATTGTGATTTAAACTATGGCAGATATATTAGATAAAATTAAAACACATTTAAGCCCGGAAAAAATAAAGGGTTTTGACAGGTTTCTTGATGCTATTCCTGTAAATGTTGGTTATAACGTACTTATTTTTGCACTTTCTAGTTGGGTTTTAGCTGGTGTTGCTATATTATTCACTGTTATTGAAACAAGAAATTTAACTGAACTTAGAACTAAATTATTAGAGGTGGAGGCACTAAAACCACCCGTTCCAAAAATAGTATATACACCAGTTCCCAAGGCAAGGTTAGAAAGTTTAGTTGCAAATATAGATGGACTTTACCCTGGTGTATCATATATGGTTAGTAATAATGGTTTGATTAGTATTAGTGCGGGTACGGTTCATTATATACCACAATTTAGGGCGGCAATTAGTCACTTGCAAAATGGTGATGCTATGTGGAAAACAGAAATATCAACACTTTGTTTTGGTCGGGAATGTAGCGGACCAAAATTGCAAGCAGAAATTAGATTCGATTCTGTTATGGTGGAAGATGTCAGTTTTAAACAAAAATAGTTAACATGTTGAAAAGAAAGGGGTATTACAATATGATAGACAAGAATAATTTTAATAGAGAAAGGGGAAATGCATTATTTTTAATTTTAATTGCAGTTGCCCTATTTGCGGCGCTATCTTACGCCGTTACACAGTCTGGTAGTGGTGGTGGAACAATTGACAGAGAGCAAAGTTTGATTTCTGCATCTCAATTAACACAATATCCTTCATTGGTTAGAACAACGGTTACCCGTATGGTTTTAACTGGGACAACTATTCAAAATTTAAGTTTTGATAGTACTCCTCCAGCAGCTCCATCTAATCCATCATATCGTGGATATGTATTTAGAACATTTGGTGGGGCGGTTACTTATCAAATACCACCCGCTAGTTCTGGTGCTAGTGATTGGGGATTTACGCATGATATTGGTGGTAATGGTTACTATATTACCGGTATCGGTACAGATGGCGCTACAGGTGAAGAGGTAATGATGTTTGCTAATGGCGTAACTTTAAATGTTTGTGAGCAGGTAAGAAGCGGTTTGGGCTTATCTGTTACTCCAACAGATGAAAGCGTTGCATTTGTTCCTCCAACTTATACATATGCAAATGAACAAGGACCAACGGCTGTTAGTGGTGGTGGCACAGCAGCTGGTAGTAATAACTTTTCCTTTAACTCTGATGCGGGTGAGCCATATTCATGTGTAGAAAATGGTGTTGGAGCTGGTACTTATATTTATTATCATGCCTTGATTGAACAGTAAAATATATCTGGGGTTAAATATGTCTAAAATACCCCTTAATTTTGTAATTACTCCTCTATACAAAGGGAAGGGTGCTTCGTGGCGCTCTTCCTTGCTTTATTGTGAAAAAGGTGGAGCTATCTTTTATATATTGCTAGCAATTGTAATGTTGGCTATGTTGACATTTGCTTTTACCGATGGTGGCAGTTTAAATACAAGCAAACAAAATGCATATAAAATATCCGAACAGCTCTACACTCAATTTAATAATATAAATGCCGCTGTTATGGGCTGTATTTTAGAATATCCCGAAGGGGGTGGGGATTTAAACGGTGATACAAATATTGATGCGTTGGACAATCCTAATAGACCTTATCCGCTAACCCCAACTAATGCTAATAATCCTGGTGGGGCAGCCGCTAATGATCAAGCGCGTAATATGAAATGTCCTGGTTCAGGTAGCAGTATTTTTCAAGGCAGTGGAACTATTGGCTCTTATCTTTCGCCACCGCCAGCAGAATTTTCAGAATGGGAATATTTTAATGTTGCTGGTGGCGCGCCTAATGGAGGGGTTTATGTCAGAATTATTGGTGGAAATAACCCAACGGCAAGTGAGGTAGTTGAACTGTTACAACTAAAATTTGATAGTAGTCAAATAACAATTGACCATAATTCTTGTGGTACTAACTGTATAGTAATATGGATTAAGAGAAACTAAGCCTTAATTTCTTGCTTTTCACTTAAAAACTGCTAAAATCCTAAGCAAGATTTATATTTTTGTTTTATTTTATGTGGAGTGCTTGTTTATGGCTAATGTATCTGTGGGTAAAGTTAGGGAAGTTTTTGAAAATATGGAATATGGACCTGCCCTTGAAAGTGATGTTAATGTTTGGGATTGGCTAAAATCTCATAGACAGAAATTCACTCATTTTATTGATGGTAAATTTACTGGAGAAAACTCAAAAAATGGCAAATGGTTTAAAACTAAAAACCCTGCAACGGGTGAGATGCTTGCAAATATTTTACAGGGCAGTTCTGAAGATGTAGATATAGCGGTTAAATCAGCAAGACAAGCATTTCCGAAATGGCAGGCTCTTTCAGCTTTTGAAAGGGGAAAATATCTATATGCTTTGGCAAGATTGATACAAAAACATGCGCGCTTATTTGCAGTATTGGAAACAATGGACAATGGTAAGCCAATTCGTGAAACAAGGGATATTGATGTTCCAACAGCTATTAGGCATTTTTATTATCATGCTGGCTGGGCACAAATATTAGAAGATGAATTTGCCTCTTACAGACCGTATGGGGTGGTTGGGCAGATAATTCCTTGGAACTTTCCACTTGTAATGTTGGCGTGGAAAATAGCACCTGCTTTGGCAGCTGGAAATACTGTTGTTTTAAAGCCAGCAGAACAAACCCCACTGACAGCAATGCTATTTGCAGAGCTATGTATAGAGGCAGGATTGCCCGCAGGTGTTGTAAATATTGTAAATGGAGATGCTATTGCAGGCTCTGCTATTGTTAAACATAAAGATGTTGATAAAATAGCTTTTACTGGCTCAACTGCGGTCGGTAAGTTAATAAGGCAAGAAACAGCAGGCAGTAGTAAGGCGCTTACTTTGGAGCTTGGTGGAAAATCACCAATAATTGTTTTTGAAGATGCTGACCTTGACGCTGTGGTAGAGGCTGTGGTTGATGGGATTTGGTTCAATCAAGGAGAGGTATGTTGTGCTATTTCTAAAATGCTTGTCCAAGAAGGTGTCGCAGATAAGTTAAGGCAAAAATTAGAGGCAAGAATAAATAAGCTTAGGCTTGGCAACCCTCTAGATAAAACAATAGATATGGGGGCAATTGTTAGTAAAGAACAGCTGGAAAATATCAAATCGCTTGTTAAATTAGGTATTGCAGATGGGGCAGAGGAGGTAAAATCAAACTGTAACTTGCCACAAGAAGGCTATTTTTATCCGCCAACCATATTATTTAATGTTGAGCCTACTAATATAGTTGCAGAAACTGAAATTTTTGGTCCAGTTCTTTCTGTTATGAGTTTTAGAACTCACACAGAAGCACTAAAGTTGGCAAATAATTCTAGATATGGGCTAGCGGCCAGTATTTGGAGCGAAAATATAAATCTAGCCATGGAGCTTGCACCAAAATTAAAAGTTGGCGTTGTTTGGATAAATAGCACAAACTTCTTTGATGCGGCTTGTGGTTTTGGTGGCTATAAAGAATCTGGCTTTGGGCGTGAGGGTGGAAAAGAAGGAATGTATGCGTACTTAAAACCCTCTTATATTGATGAGCTAAAAATTTATGATAACAAAATTCAAGATTTTATTAGTAAAGAACACGGCTTTGCACCTGCAACAGAAATGGTGGCTATTGATAAAACTCCTAAAATGTTCGTCGGGGGAAAACAGGTACGGGCGGACAATAATTACAGCCTATCTGTTTTATCACCAGATAAAAAACTTTTAGGGCATGTTGGCGAAGGTGGCCGAAAAGATATAAGAAACGCAGTTGAAGCAGCTCTAAAAGCTGAAAATTGGGGGCGTGCAGCCCATCACCTAAGGGCGCAAATACTGTATTATATTGCAGAGAATTTAGAAAAACGTAAGGCAGAATTTGCAAATAAAATAGAGCTAATGACAGGGGTAAGTACAACAAAGGCAACAACAGAAGTTGAACTTAGTTTAGAGAGATTATTTTTCTATGCCGCTTGGTGTGATAAATTTGAAGGAAACGTACATTTTCCACCAATGCGTACAGTAACTGTTGCAATGAAAGAGCCAATTGGCGTTA
>JALTWL010000119.1 GCA_027047045.1 Micavibrio sp. | reverse complement strand
GGTGATGAGGTTTTATACAGCTATTATGGCTTTTTAATGTATCCAATAAGTGCAAAAGCTGTTGGTGCTACCCCAGTTACTGCGGCAGAGCATAATTTGACAACAAGTGTAGATGAAATACTCGGTAAGGTAAATAGTAAAACAAAATTGATTTTTATTGCTAATCCCAATAATCCAACGGGCAGTTTTATTGCAAAACCTGAAATCAAACGGTTAATTGATAATATTCCAGAGGATATATTACTAATAATTGACGAGGCTTACGCCGAATTTGCTCTTGCAGAAAAAGGATATAATAGCACCATTGATATGGTTGATGATTATAATAACTTATGTGTTCTTAGGACTTTTTCTAAAATATACGGGCTTGCTGGGCTACGAGTGGGGTGGGGATATTTTCCTGCTCATGTAACAGATGTTTTGCACCGTGTAAGAGGACCTTTTAATGTTAATTCAATGGCTCAAATAGCAGCAATGGCTGCTCTTAGTGATGATGAATTTATAGAAAAATCAATTGCTCATAATAAAAAATGGCTCCAATATTTGGTAAATGAACTAAAGGATATGGGGGTTAAAACTTGCCCAAGCGCGGGTAATTTTTTATTAGCAAGATTTGGAAAAAATGCAGAGGAAATACGCCTAAAATTAAGAAAAAATGGCATATTTATTCGCCAAATGGGGGCGTATAGCTTGCCTGAATATTTAAGAATTACAGTTGGTTTAGAAGATGAAAATAAAGCTCTTTGTTCATTTCTTGCCAAAATAATTAAACCATAGGATATATAAAATGCATCAGTATAATATTTTAGATTCTTGCGAAATAATATTATCACGTATTAAGGTTCCAGTACCACGTTTGGCAATAATGCTTGGCTCTGGGCTTGGATATATTGCAGAAAATTTAGATAAGGCTGTTACAATTCCATATTCATCTTTGCCAGGCTTTCCTAATACTACTGTTGTTGGGCATGAAGGCGCGGTTGTAGTTGGGCTTTTTAACAATGTTCCAATACTCTGCCTAAAAGGCCGTCAACATGCTTATGAAACAGATGATTTAACCCCCTTAAAAACAATGATTCGTACATTAAAAGCAGTAGGTATTGAAACTTTGATGACTACAAGTGCTAGCGGTAGTTTAAACGCAGATATGCCCACAGGCTCTATTATGGCAATATCCGACCATATTAATATGATGGGTATAAATCCACTTATTGGTGAAAATTACGATGAAATTGGACCTAGATTTCCATCTATGCACAATGCTTGGGACATGGAGCATACCAAGACAATGCAAAAATCCGCTAAAAAGGCAAAAATTAAACTTTTTGAGGGGGTGTATGTCGCATTTAGAGGTCCTTGTTTTGAAACAAAAGCAGAAATTAAAATGGCAAAAATTATCGGTGGTGATGCGGTTGGTATGTCGGCAGTGCCTGAATGTATAGTTGCTAAGCATTGCGGGCTAAAGGTGACTGGCTGTGCGGTAATTAGTAATATGGCAGAAGGTATGAATACAGAAATTTTAAGCCATGAACAAACACTAGCAGGAGCAAGATTAGCTAAGAGTAATTTAAAAAAATTAGTTGAAAATTTTGTTCCCAACTTTGCCGTTGAAAATAAAAAAGTTGCATGAAATGAACATAGTTCAAAGCTCATCACCTAATTTTAACAATCGTAAAATTGATAGAATTGATATGATTGTTATTCACTATACCGATACAAAGGATATTTTTGATAGTTTAAATATTTTGCAAAATCCCAAAAAAGAGGTAAGCGCTCATTATTTAATAGATGAAGATGGTACAATATATCAATTGGTTGATGAAGATATGCGTGCTTGGCATGCGGGTATTTCTTATTGGGACGGTATTTGTGATATAAATTCTATTTCTATTGGTATTGAACTACAAAATGGGGGGCATAGCTTTGGCTATAAAAAATTTCCACCACCACAGATGGGGAGCTTAATTTTGCTTTGCCAAGATATAATAAAAAGACATAAAATACCCAAATATCGTATTTTAGGGCATTCTGATATTGCCCCCGACAGAAAACAAGATCCTGGTTTTTTATTTGATTGGCAGTTACTTGCGCAAAATAATATCGGCATATGGGCAAATGGTAAAAGCCAAGCCCTACTAAATACTTCATTAAAAGAGCAGTTAATAAAATTTGGCTATAATCCAAGCTTAGATGAAAAAATACTAATTGATGCTTTTAAACAGCATTTTATTAGGGCAAAACAACAAGATATAGCCGCTGTTTTAAATGAAATAAATAATATTAAGCAAAATTGCCATAGCAATATATCATAATGGTAAATAGATAAACACTTTTAAGCCCTTTTTTTTGCCTGTTTTATTTTTAAGCTCTATTTTGCCGCCATGAGCATTTATAATATCTTGCGCAATAGAAAGCCCAAGCCCAATACCACCAGTTTTAGAATTTCTAGATTGTTCAACTCTATAAAAAGGCTTAAATACCTCATCTAGCATATCATCAGAAATTCCCCTACCCATATCCTCTATGACTATTTCTACCATTGGTCTTTCTAAATTATTTGTTATCTTTTTCATAGAAATATTTACTTTATCACCATATTTGCAACCATTGATAATAATATTATTTATCGCCCTTATAAGGGCAACTGGTTTTGCTCTACATTTTAGGCGTGGTATATTACTTATAATTTTAACGTCAAGTTCTTGCCTGCGGGCAGTATTTACAACATCTAATAACAATTCATCTAAATAAACAATTTTTGCTTTTTCGTCCTCTTCACCTCTGGCAAATGCTAAATAGCCATCTATCATTTTTTCCATTTCTTCTAAGTCTGACTTTAACCCTTTGGCATTTTTTTCATCTATTAGCATTTCAATTTCAATTTTCATTCTTGTAACTGGAGTTCTTAAATCATGAGAAATACCTGCAAGCATCGCTGTTCTTTGTTCTATTTGTTTTTTAATTCTTTCACGCATTTGCAAAAAGGCAGCACCTGCTTGTCTAACTTCTAATGCTCCTTCTGGTCTAAAATATGGCACGTCTTCACCGCGTCCAAATCTTTCAACTGCAACTGAAAGTCGCCTAATTGGTCTTATTTGGTTTTTCATAAATAACATAGCTATTGTAAAAAGTACAAATGAGCTACCAAGTATCCAAAGTACAAATATATAAGAAGTTGCGCTAAAAAGCCGCCTTTCTGGCATCTCTACTATAAGTAGCCCATCATTTTTTAAATCTATTTGTAAATTTATCCATTTTTCTTTATTTGGATTCATGGCAACAACAAAATCATTATCTATATTTTTTTTTAGCTCTTTTATTAAAAAAGGTGCTGTATTTAACCATTTTCCAATTCTACCATGTTTACCTGATATATTGTTTTTTGGTAGATATAAAATTCGCATTCCAGTCATAGAGGCAATTTTATTTATCTTATTTTGTAAATCTTCGCCTGTTATGCCAGATGATTTTAGTTTTTCAAATTCAAAAAGTATAACGCTGGTTTCCCCCGCAACGGCCGCCCCCAATCTTTCACCCATCGCTGTCCAATGTCTATCTAAAAAGATAAAGCAAATAATTATTTGCAACAACATTGCAGGCACAACAATAATCATAAAAGAGCGCCAAAAAAGTGTCCTTGGCAGATATTTTTTTACATGTTGCCAATATGGAATTTTAACTCGCATGTATTTTTAGCCTTAAGCTTAAAAGCTTAGTTTATTTTTTGCCTAACATATAGCTATGTTAAGTTTTTTAACATTGCTTTGTCTATTTTAATTGCAACTTCATCTGGGGCTAATTTTTTATTTGCAATATCAGTAGTTTTTTTGCCAATGATTACGTATGTTCCATGCTCGGTTTTAAAAACAGCGGGACAGCCACAGCCACAATTGCCACACATATATTCTTTTGGTGTTAGTTCTTTTAATTTCATGTTATTTACCTCTTAAGTTAAATATCAAGATTAGATACAGACAGAGCATTTTCTTGAATAAATTCTCGTCTTGGCTCTACTATATCCCCCATTAAGGTTGAGAAAATATTTTCTGCCTCCTCATCATGTTTAATTTCAACTCTTAACAATGACCTTGCATTAGGGTCAAGAGTTGTTTCCCATAGCTGGTCTGGGTTCATTTCACCCAACCCTTTATATCGCTGTATGCTAAGACCTTTTCTACCCCAATTCATAACCATATCATATAAATCTGATGGACCTGACAGGTCAAAAGAGCCATCACCGTCAAATTCTATTTTTGTAGGTCCTGCAAAAAATTCTGCTAGTTGAGAATAAAGAAGTTTCAATTTTTGTGCAGAGGGCATATTCAAAACATCATCAGTAATTATAACTTTAGAGCCAACACCTTGTAACATACGGCTAAATACAAGCTTATGATTTTCAAAGCAGCCCTCCCAACCTCTTTCTTCTGGTGGAAATGCTATATTTATGTTTTTGGCAATTTTTTCTGCTAATTCTTGTGAGAGTTGTTCTTTGTTCATACCATTTGCAAGGGCAATTTGTTCAATTATTCTTTTATCGCAATCAATTCGTTTTGCAAGTGTATTTATAGAGTGTCTAGCCTTGCCAGAAAGTTTAATTATATTTCTTAAATCTTCTCCAATAGACAAAGAACCATCAAAAGCTGTGAATTTTAAGCTATTTAAAATAGCGTCAATTAAGAATTTTTCCAATTCTTTATCATCTTTTAAATATTGTTCTCCACCTTTACCTCTTTTTACTTTATATAGTGGAGGTTGGGCTATATATAAATATCCTTTTTCTATTATTTTGGGCATTTGTCTATAGAAAAAAGTCAAAAGCAAAGTTCTAATATGTGCACCATCAACGTCTGCGTCAGTCATAATAATAATTTTATGATAGCGGAGTTTGTCAATATTAAATTCTTCTGTACCAATTCCAGTTCCAAGTGCGGTTATCAATGTTCCTATTTCTTGGCTACTTAATATTTTGTCAAATCTAGCTCGCTCAACATTTAATATTTTACCCTTAAGGGGGAGTATTGCTTGGTTTTTTCTGTGCCGTGCTTGTTTGGCAGAGCCGCCCGCACTATCTCCCTCCACAATGAAAATTTCGGATAAAGCAGGGTCTTTTTCTTGGCAATCTGCAAGTTTTCCTGGTAAAGAAGATATGTCCAGAGCGCCTTTTCTGCGTGTTAAATCACGCGCCTTGCGTGCGGCTTCTCTTGCGGCGGCTGCCTCTAATGCTTTGCTAATTATACGTTTTGCATCTACTGGATTTTCTTCAAACCAGTTTTTTAAATTCTCACCAACCACCGATTCAACAACTGGGCGAACCTCACTAGATACTAATTTATCCTTTGTTTGGCTAGAAAATTTAGGGTCAGGCACTTTTACAGACAAAACACAGCTAAGCCCTTCACGCATATCATCACCTGACAGCTGTAATTTTTCTTTTTTTAGAAGGCCTGCTTCATTTGCGTATGAATTTATAGTTCTCGTAAGCGCACCTTTAAAACCTGCAAGATGAGTACCGCCATCACGTTGAGGTATATTATTGGTAAAACATAAAATATTTTCATGATAAGCATCCGTCCATTCAAGAGCGAGTTCAACTGTAATTCCATTTATCTCCCCCTTAAATGCTATGGGTTTAGAATGAAGAGTATTTTTTGATTTATCCATATATTGGACAAATGCCTCAAGTCCACCTTCATAATGTAGTTCAATTTCCTTTTTTTCATCACCGCTATTATCGGTTAGAACAATAAATACACCAGAATTTAAAAATGCTAGCTCTCGCAGGCGCTTTTCAAGAGTTTTAAAATTAAACTCTGTCATTGTAAAAGTTTCTTTAGATGGCAAAAAGGTTACTTCTGTACCTGTTTTATCTCCGCAATCACCAATGGCAACCAATGGGGCTTCTGACTCCCCATGTTTGAACCTCATAAACCATTCTTTACCTTCACGCCAAATGCGTAGTTCTAATTTTTCAGACAAAGCATTAACAACAGAAACACCAACCCCGTGCAGGCCTCCAGAAACTTTATATGAATTTTGGTCAAATTTACCACCTGCGTGCAATTGTGTCATGATGACTTCTGCTGCAGATACACCTTCTTCACTATGCATAGCAACAGGAATACCACGGCCATTATCCCGAATAGTAGCAGAACCATCAGCATTTAAAATAACATCAACCCTATCACAATAGCCCGCTAAAGTTTCATCAATAGCATTGTCAACAGCCTCATATATCATATGGTGTAAACCAGTGCCATCATCAGTATCACCAATATACATACCTGGGCGTTTTCTAACCGCATCTAAGCCTTTTAAAACTTTAATAGAATCAGCACCATATTCAGGTGTATTTTCCTTATTTGTGGACGATAGAGCAGCCTTATCAGACATATTTTTTAAACCTTTATTTTATTTTGCAAAAAACACTAGCTACTCTAGCAGAAAATAGGGTAAAAGTGCAGAAAAAAAAGCAAAAATATTAAAAGAGTTGTATTCAATAATATGAAATGCAATTATATATAGTAATGAATTGATTTTTAAAATAAAAAATAGTTTTAACAGAATTTTAGTAATGTACAAATTTAACAAAATAACCGTTATGATAGTTGAAGAGGTGCAAGAAATGTTTGATTTAACACGTTCTGTTTTACAAACATTTGGTATCAATCATATTATTTCAGCAAATACCGTTGCTAGTGCCTATAGAAAATTTTGTAACTATAATCCAGATTTAATAATCCTAGACTGGTTAGAAGAAGAAAAACAATCTTCTGATGAGGTAAGTTCTATAAAATTACTAAAAAAAATAAGACTTGATTCTGCTAGCCCCAACCCATTTGTGCCAATAATTGTTATGACGGGCTACAGTATCAAAAAAAATGTTGAGCTTGCTCGTGATAATGGGGCGACAGAATTTATTGCAAAACCATACACAGCAAAAATTCTGTATCAAAAAATAGAAAATATAATAGAAAATCCTAGAGTTTTCATTAAAAGTGATAATTTTTTTGGTCCAGATCGTAGGCGAAAAGATGAACCATTTAAAGGTAGTGATAAGCGAAAAAAAATAAAGGCAAAACTTAAAACAGAAACTAGCAATGTAGGATTCGATATAGGATTTGATATAGGATTTTCTTCTTCTAAAAGATAAAAAGCATATCATGAAAAAATATTAATACTATTGACTGATACTACAATTTGTATAAAATTTACTTTCAATAGGGTAGTTGCTAAATGGTATAGATATGATAGATAAAGTAGAGGAAATATGTCCACCCAATCCCCTTAAAGATAAAGTTGGGGAAGGGGGACTTGATGAAAATATAATTAAAAGCGCTGAAGAATCTATGAAACACAAAGCAGATAGCTTTGTACCTGTGATTGAGAGATATCTACAAAAAATATCAGATAGCCTAAATAATAAAGAAAACAGTCCCGCTGAGATTATACAAGATATATCTTATTGTATAACACAATTGAAGGCTCAAGGTAGTATGTTTAACTATCCGCTTGTAACTGAGGTAAGTGAGCTTATAATTAAATTTTTACCACGCGTAAAGACAATCAATGGTGATATATTGGAAATTATTTCTGCCTATCAGCTAACTGTTAGAGCCATTGCCAAACAAGAATTGCGTGGGGAAAAAACAGCTACTGGTAAGGCGCTTTTAGTTGCTCTTAACCAAGCTTGTGATAGATATTGTAAACATCATTTTAAAAAATAGTTAAGTAAAATTTAATCCCAAATTATTATAAATTTCTGGGTCATCTTGCCAATTTTCTTTTACTTTAACAAAAAGATTAAGGTGGGTCTTTTGCTCTAATAATTTTGCAATTTCTAACCTTGCATCTGAGCCTATTTTTTTTATTTTTTGCCCCTTTGTGCCAAGCATTATTGCTCTGTGGCGAGTTTTTGTAACATATATAACTTGGCTAATTTTTATTTCACCTTTTTTATTCACTTCCCAGCTTTCTGTTTCCACTGCACAAAGATAGGGTATTTCTTGATGTAATTGCTGCATGATTTTTTCTCTAGTAATCTCAGCCGCAAGCAATCTTGCCGGCATATCTGATATTATTTCTGGGTCATATTGCCAATATCCTTCCCCGATATAGTTGGAAAATGCCTCTAATAGCATATCAGAGCCATCACCAGTCAAAGCAGATACCATAAATATATCAGAAAAAATATCCATATCATTGAATTTACTTATCAATTTTAATAATTTTTCTTTTTTGACAATATCTATTTTATTTAAAATGAGGATAATCTTTTGGTTAATTTGGCGTTTTTTTAACTCTTTTATTATTATTTTTTCTTCTGCAGTTAATTCCTTGTGAGTAGCATCAATTATAAGAGCAATCACATCAGATGCATGAGCCTCATTCCACGCAGTTTTAACCATAGCACTGTCTAAGCGTCGGTTTGGTTTGAATATACCAGGAGTATCAATTAGGACAATTTGTGAATTTTCATGCATAACAATTCCAACAACTCGCCCCCTTGTTGTTTGCACCTTGTGAGTAACAATAGATATTTTAGTACCAACTAAATTATTTACCAAAGTAGATTTCCCAGCATTTGGAGCGCCAATTAAGCTAACAGTACCAAATTTTTGTTTTTGAGTGCTGTTTTGGGTTTTTGTCATTTAATTTCACCGCTTTCAATTTTATCTAATAACAATTTTGCTGCTTTTTTCTCAGCTCTACGCTTAGAGCTTCCGCTAACTGTAACAGAGCCAACCCCATCGACACTCAAAGCAATTTCAAATATGGGGGCGTGGTCTGGACCTTTTCTAGATATGATTTCATATTTTGGTAATGCTCGCCCCTGTGCTTGTAACCATTCTTGTAATTTTGTTTTTGGGTCTTCTGGCGGCATTGTTTCACTTTTAATTATATTTTCCCAATTGTTTTTCACAAAAATCTTTACTTCTTCAAAGCCACCATCTAAGTAAATTGCAGCAATAACAGCCTCCATAGCGTCCGCAAGTAGTGTTTTTTTATGTCGTCCACCACTTCTTTGTTCTCCACTAGACAAAATTAGATAATTTCCCAGCTCAAAATTTTCTGCTATTTTAGCAAGAGTTTCCTCTCTCACAGCTGCGGTGTGGCGTTTTGCCCAATCCCCTTCAGTTTCTGAGGGAAATAAGTCATATATCATGTGGGCAACGACCAGTCCTAAAACTCTATCCCCTAAAAATTCTAATTGTTCGTAATAATAGCAATGCTGTTCTTGTTTTTGAGCCTGTTTTATAATGGCACTTGCATGTGTAATTGCAATTTTTAATAATTTTATATCTTTAAATTTATAGCCTATTTTTTGTTGTAGCTTATCAATATTAGGTATATGTGTTTTTTGTTTAATACTCACTTAAAGCAACCTCCTAATTGAAGACAATATTATATTACAACATAATTGGCAAATATTATTCACGGCCTTAAAAGTTAAATTTGGCACGTATTTTGCTTGTTTATATCTTACGAGAGATAATTTTATTTTTTTGAGATAAAAAAAGAGGGCGTAAGTAAAATGAGTATAGCATCACTTAATATAGCATTATCAGGGCTAAAAGCGGCACAAAATGCGATAAATGTTACTTCTAATAATATATCTAATGCTTCAACAGCTGGATATACAAGAAAAAGCTTGCCACAAGAGGCAGATTTTTCTGGAAATATGCAACTTGGAGTTAATATATCAGCGATTGTTAGAAAAGTTGACTTGGCTCTAATCAAATCTATGACAGAACAGCGAAGCTCAATAGAGGGCTTGAATGTAAGAGAAAAATTTTTAAATAGAATACAAGCATTTCACGGCACATCTGAATCAGAACAATCTATTGGTGCGTCTTTGAATAAACTTAAGGAAGAATTTATTGCTCTTTCAGCAGAGCCTCAAAATACTCTTGCAATTGAAAATGTAGTAAACCAAGCAATTGATACGGCATCTAAATTTAATCAATTCTCAGACCTTATATTACAGCTGAGAAATGATACCCAAACTCAAATAAGTGAGGCAATTGTTGAAGTAAATACAGCATTAGAACGTATCGCAGAAATAAATCAACAAGTTGGTGGCTTAACTGGAGCAGGTAGAAGTATTGCTGATTTGATGGATCAAAGAGATTTAGCCTTAAAAACAGTTGCTGAAAATTTAGATGTTACTTTTTTTACTGCGGAAAATAATAAAATTGTTGTAATGTCAAAAGCAGGACAAGTTTTGGCTGATGAAAATGCAAGGCAGCTAGTATTTAATCCAACTACTTTGCTACCCACCTCTTATTATCCCGGAGGAGGTTCTGCAGGCATATATATAGATAGTACATCAGGCATAGAGCTAACGGGTACAGTATTTGGTGGAAAAATAGGTGAGCTTGTAAATTTAAGAGATAATACTCTACCACAATATCAAGCCCAATTAGATGAGCTTGCTCAAAAAACGGCATTTAGATTAGCCTCACAAGATTTAGAGCTTTTTACTGATGCTACAGGCAATGTCCCCCCCAATGTTCCGCCCCCAGGAGCAGTTAGTTATACAGGCTTTGCCGCCCAAATACAGGTAAATAACAGCATTATTGCTGATAAAACCCTAATTAGAAGTGGAACGGGCGGGGCAACTGTACCAGAAGGCTCTAATGTCATAATAAGAAAAGTAATAGATTTCGCCTTTGGTAAATTTGCAGGTGAACAAGCCGTTGGTAGTGTTGATATTTCTGCAGGTACAATTTTTGCTGCAACAGGTATGACACAAACCGCCAGAGTAATTGGTGACATAAATATAGCATCACTCACCACACTTGATTCTGACCCAAATATAACAGCGGGCTCACAATTTACCATTGATATAGGCACAGGAGCTCAAACTATTACAATAAATGCAGGCGATACAGCAACTGATTTGGTCAACAATATAAATGCTGCTTTACCAAATACGGCTAGACTAAATGGACTTGGACAAATAGTTTTAGAGGCAAATGCAAATATAACAGTTGCAGATATCTCACTTGGCGCTGCAGGTATTAGTGCTTTGGGATTGAATTTTGGAGTAACGACAGCTCAAAGCCCGTCATTTACAGTACAAGCTGGAATAAATAACCCAGTTACAATAACTATAGACCCAACTGATACAGCCGCAAATTTACTTGCAGCCTTGAACGCTGTACCAGATATAACAGCTAGCCTTGGCGCTAGTGGAGAGCTTATAATTTCTCCTCAAAATGGTGGAGATATAACTCTTACAAATAGTTTTGGCAACCCTATTTCTGACTTGGGGCTAACAATACAAGGAATAGCACATACAGCTTTTAGAGAAAATAATTTAGGTACAAATGCTAATATTTCAACTAGCTTAACATCATTTACTGATATAGTCGGCTATGGTCAAGCTATGGTTAGTTATCAAAGCGAAGAACATGCAACAACAAAAGTAAAAATGGATAGTGAAATAATCTTTTTTAATAGTATGGAGCAAAGATTTTTAAACGAAAGTGGAGTTGATTTAGACCAAGAAGTGGCAAATTTAATACAATTGCAAACTGCATATTCTGCAGCCGCCAGAGCCATTACAGTGTCTGAAAATATGTTCCAAACATTACTGGATTCTATTAAATAGGTTAAGTTTTAATGATTTTATAAGGAGAAATAAAAATGGGTGTTGGCAGTACATTTATTTCATTTGCAGGACAAACAAAAGCTCAAAGCTCTAGATTGTTAGATTTGCGTAATTCTATGGCAGAATTACAACGGCAAATGGCAACTCAAAAACGCTCGGATACATTTAGTGGGCTTGGCTCTGATGCGGGAACGATACAGAAGCTTAGAACAGACACTAACGATATCCAAAGATATATGAAAAATATAGATAGAATATCTATTAGAACACAAATGATGAGTGATGCAATGACTGAGGCCGTTAAAATTGGCAGAGAAGTCATGAATTCTATGCGAATGCAAACCAGAGAAGGTGAAGTGGAAATGGGCGCTATAAATGTTGTCGCCTCAGAAAATCTACAATTTTTACAAGATTTAATGAATACAAATTATCAAGGTGCATATGTATTTGCAGGTAACGATGTAAACAATGCTCCCGTAGAGGAACTATCAATATTAAACAATAATATCCAAAGCGAGATGAATAATTGGCTCGCAGGTATGCAAACACCAAACCAGTTTTTAAATAATGTAAATGCTCTTAGTGGAACAGATTTAAGCTATTCAAATTCTTTGCAATCCGCAGGTGATGTTTACATTAAGATAGATACAAATGTTGAAATTAACTATACAGTCAAAGCCGATGATAATAGTTTTAAGGAACTTATGCGGGGCATTGCTATGGCTGCGAATTTAAAACAGCCAGACCCAGCCGTGGATATTGCAACTGATAGTGAATTTTATCAAATATATGATGAAATTATAACTAAAATTGCAGATGCAGTGGATAATTTGGATAAAGAAAATTTTTCTTTAGCTAGTAAAAATAGCTTAATGGGCAACATAGAGGCAAGACATGTAAAAGATGTTAATTTATTAAAAACACTTTTATCTAAAACAGAAGATGTAGATACAGCAGAAACTATTGTTAAATTACAAGCTGTGCAATCACAACTAACAGCATCATATGAGGCAACTAAAGTTGTTAGCCAAATGATGCTTATTAACTTTTTATAAAATTTCTTGCAATTTTTTTATATTTTAGCTAATTTTCTGTAATGCAAGCAGTGCGGTCGTGGCGGAATTGGTAGACGCGCAGCGTTGAGGTCGCTGTGGGAGTTTTTCCCGTGGAAGTTCGAGTCTTCTCGACCGCACCATAGTATTTTATATTCAAACACTTTACAATTAGCTCTTTACTTTCTAAGATTACATACTAATTTATAGTTTGTTTTAATTTTTAAAAAATATGGTGGTTAAATGTCAAAATCTATAACGGCAGTTTTTATATTCTTAGGAGTTTTGTTGGTAATTGCGGTTCAGTCGCTTTTTATTGTGCCAGAAACACGCCAAGTAATAGTTCTTAGATTCGGTGATCCTGTACGTCAATATGCAGAACCAGGACTAAAAGTAAAAATTCCTTTTTTAGAAAATTTAAAAATATTTGACCGACGGGTACTTGACGTTGACCCCCCACCAGAAGAAGTCATTTTAAAAGACCAAAAACGCTTGGTTGTTGATACTTTTGCTAGATATAAAATTACTAACATGTTGTTATTTTATAAAACATTACAAACAGAAAGTCAGGCTGTAACTAGGCTACATAACTTAATTAACTCATCAGTTAGGAGCGCGCTTGGTAACGTCACTTTGACGGATATTTTAACAGACAAGCGCTCTAAGATTATGACTGATATTAAGGACAAAGTTAATGTGTCAGTACAAAGATTTGGTATAGAAATCGTTGATGTTAGAATAGGGCGCGCAGATTTTCCTAATCAAATTAGCCAATCTATTTATGCAAGAATGCGCTCAGAAAGGGATAGAGAGGCAAAGGAATTTCGGGCGCAAGGTAATGAAGAGGCAAGAAGAATCCGCTCAACAGCAGACAAAGAAAGCTCAATATTACTATCAGACGCAGAAAGAAAAGCTCAAATAATACGTGGTGAAGGCGATAAAGAGGCAATTAAAATTTATGCAGATGCCTATAAAAAAGACCCTAAATTCTACGCTTTTTACCGCTCTTTAGAGGCATATAAACAAGGACTAACAGGGGAGGGAACAACATTTGTTTTATCACCTGATAGTGACTTTTTTCGCTTTTTTGATAATATTGATGGTAAAATTAAAAAGTAATAGTTAATGAATATTACAGGACAAGATATATGGCTTGCTTTGGGGTTGCTGTTGTTTTTTGAGGGAGTTTTGTATAGTCTTTTACCAATTGACTATACGCGCAGACTATTTAGAATTTTACTGGATATGCCAGAAAATAATTTAAAATTTTCTGCTTTGATAATTGCAACTATTGGAATGTTTATTATTTGGTTTGCTTCATAATAACTAAAAAATTAATATATAATTGAGAGGTGTTGAACAATGAAAAAAAGTTACTTTATTGCTGTTTATTTTATTTGTGGAGCATTGATTTTGCTAGGCACAAATCAAGCTTTTGCAACCAAGATAATGAATAGCTCTCAGCCTAAAATATCAACAAATGGCAAGATTATTACTTTTGAAGATGGTTTTGCTGATTTGGCAGACGAACTTTTGCCAACCGTTGTTAATGTTTCTACTAAACAAAAAATAAAGCCAAAAAATGTGCCTCAAATACCACAATTTGGTCCTAATTCTCCTTTTGAAGATATGTTTAGAGATTTCTTTGATAGATATGGTGGTGATAGACACGGCTCTTCACCACAACAAATTTCTTCATTGGGGTCAGGTTTTGTAATTGATGCGGCAAAAGGCTATATCGTAACTAACAATCATGTGGTAGAGCATGCAGATGATGTACGAATAATTTTACATGATGATACAACTATTGAGGCTAAAGTCATTGGTAAAGACAAAAAAACCGACATTGCAGTTTTACAAATTAAAACAAATCATAAATTAGTTGCAGCTAAATGGGGAAATAGTGATGAGGCAAGGGTTGGTAATTGGGTTTTTGCAATTGGAAATCCTTTTGGTTTGGGCGGCACAGTTACAGCGGGCATAATATCTGCCCGTCAACGTGATATAAATGCGGGTCCTTATGACGATTTTATTCAAACTGATGCATCTATTAACCGTGGAAATTCTGGTGGACCTATGTTTAACATTAAAGGTGAGGTTATTGGGGTTAATACTGCAATTTTTTCTCCAACTGGCGGCTCTGTTGGCATTGGTTTTGCTGTTCCATCAAACCTAGCTAAAAATGTAGTTGCGCAATTGATTAAATATGGCAAAACAAAACGTGGTTGGCTTGGTGTTAAAATTCAAAATGTTAGCGATGAAATCGCAGAGAGTTTAGGGCTTGAAAAAACAATGGGGGCTCTTGTGTCTTCTGTAATTGAGGACGGACCTGCTGCAAAGGCAAAAATAAAAACGGGTGATATTATTTTAAAATTTGATGGTAAAGAAGTTAGTGAAATGCGCCAATTGCCAAGAATTGTGGCGGAAACCGAAGTTGGTAAAAAAGTAGAAGTTGTGCTTTGGCGTGATGGTAAAAAAATCACAACTAAAGTCAAACTTGGAGAGCTAGAAAAAGCCGAAGAAGAAGGGCTTGTTGCATCTAATGATAATTTACCAAATGGTGAAAATGCTCCTTTAAATAATGGGGTTGAATTTAAAGAATTTGGCTTTAAATTAAGTCCTCTTAATCCAAATCTTAGACAAAAATACAATATTGCCAAAGATGTAAATGGGTTGGTGATTGTTGAAGTTAACAGCGATGGTTCTGCCTATGAAAAAGGCTTAAGGGAGGGCGACGTTATTGTTGAGGCTGGGCAAGAACTGGTCAATAGTACAAAAGATTTTAGGAAAATTGTCAAATCTTCCATCAAAGCAAATAAAAAATCTATTTTACTGTTGATTGCAAGAAATGGAGATTTACGCTTTGTTGGGCTACGTATAAAAAAGTAAATAATGCAAAAAAATAAAAAAAAAGCAATTGTAATTGCAGGGGCAACGGCTAGCGGTAAATCAGCTGTTGCTCTTTTTTTAGCTAAAAAATTAGATGGAATAATAATAAATGCTGATTCTATTCAACTTTATGATGGGTTGCATTTGCTAACGGCTCAGCCATCTTGCGAGGAACAAAAAGAAGCGCCACACAAATTATATGCTATTTTACCCGCAATATCAGACCTGTGCTCGGCTATAAAATGGCGAAATATGGCGTTAGAAGAAATAGACAAAGCATTTGCTCTTAAAAAAATACCTATAATTGTCGGTGGTAGTGGTTTTTACATTAAAGCTTTGATAGAAGGGTTAAGCCCTATTCCAGAAATACCAAATTCTATTAGAAATCAAGTAAGCGATATATTCAAAAATTCTGGCAAAGAGGCCTTGCAAGACTACCTAAAAGCAAATGATAGCGAAATTATAAAAAAAATAGATATGAATAATCCCGCCCGCCTAATGAGAGCTGTTGAAGTCTTAAAAGCAACAGGCAAAAGCCTTAGTTATTGGCAAAATATACCAAAAGAAAATGTAAGAGATGATATTGATTTTATAGAAATTGTTTTAAGATTAAATAGAGAGATTTTATATAGTAGATGTAATAAAAGATTTGAAACAATGATTGAGCTTGGAGTTTTAGATGAAATAAAATATTTTATAAGTCTAACAAAAACAGAAGATGAGGCAATGGCTCTTCCGCTTAGCAGAGCTTTGGGATTTAAAGAATTACTAGCATATTTGCAAGGTAAAATAAGTAAAGATGATGCAGTTTTAGAAGCACAAAAAATAACTAGAAATTACGCTAAACGCCAAACTACATGGTTTAAAAATCAAATGCAAAATGCTCTAATATTAAATAGCACACAAAGAAAAGATATTGAAACTATAGTTAGCCATCTTCTTTAGTAAGTAAAACGCTAAGCCCCAGTAAAGTTGTAAGTATTGCAGGACTCCAAGCAGCAAGTGTTATCGGTAATTTATGAGAAATACCAAAGGCTTGTAATACAGTTTCTAAGAAAAATATAATAAAACCAATACCAATACCGCTTAAAATCAATATACCAGTTCTACCTTGTCTGACATGCCCCAAAGATACAGTTGCCGCCAATAGCACCATAGATAAAAAGAATAAAGGGCGCGATAGCAATGATTGAAAATACATTTTTAACCTGCTAGATGGAACACCAGTTTCTTCCATTTTTTTTATAAATTCTGGTATTTCCCAAAATGACATAGTTTCAGGAGAGGCAAAAGAATCATCAATTTCTTTTTTAGTTAAAGTAGTGGGATAGCGATAATTGGGAAGTTTTTCTGGTATTTGCGTATCACGATGAATAATTACATCTTTTATATTCCAATATCCTTCTTTTAGCTCTGCTGTTTTGCCATCTATTCTCTGTAAAAAATTATCGTTATTGTCAAAAGTAAAAACAATAACCATGCTCAAGCCCCAATCATGTGGAGTAAATTTTTTAGCATATATAAGCGCGTATCCTTCTGGGTCATTTTGTCTAAGCCAAAGCCCATTTTGTAGCAATGTTACAAAATAGCTCTTTTGTTTCATGTATTCTTCTTCCATTGATTGATATTTTTTAAGTAATATAGAAGAAAGAGGATTTAAAACCGTAATTGTAATTACTCCAATTAAAAAGGCAGTAATTAAGGCAGGCGCTAAAAAATACCAAATAGACATACCAGAAGATTTAATTATCGCCAGTTCACTTTTACGATTAAAATCATAAAAACAATACATAGCACTAAACAGCACCGCAAAAGGCAGTAACATCTGTCCAACTTCGGGTAATTTTAAAAAAGCCATATAAGTAACAATATCAAAACCAACACCATCATATTTAGCAGCCCGCCTAAGAAGTTCTATTACATCAAACATATAGACAATACCAAGCAATATAGTAAGTAAAGCTAAAAAGCTTAGTATAAAACGCTTGGCTGTGTGTCGCCAAATTATGTATGAATAATATTTCATGTGGCTTTTTTCCTTAAATTATCTTGAGCTGATGTTATTTTATTTTCTAAGGATTGTAGAGCAAATCTTCCCCAGTCCCCCATTAGGAAAAATCCAATAATAATGGGAATAATGACCGCCATGTAAAGCACAGGAATAGCCCAAAAGTCAGAGCGCATTATATTAGTTAGCCCCATATAGACAGATTGCATCAGCAAAACTAAGCAAACAGCTATTATAATTTTTTTACTTTGCCCTCTGCGGTTAAAAGAACCAAGCAATAAACAGCTAAGAGCAATTAACGTATAGCCAATATTGTTAAAAGGAATTATTATCCGCCTATAAGCCTCTGCTTTAAATGGTTTTATATATTTTTCTATTCTACTGTCTTCGAGGTTAGGCCTTAAAAGCTCAAATAATGTTCTTTCTTTAGCATAACGCCATCTTTTCTTTATTTTTGCCTGAAAATTGCTTATTTCTAATGTATATTGTTCAAATTCTAATTTTGATAGGCTTTGTGTTTTACTGTTAAATTGTTGTCGCATACCATCATAAATTAGGACTTTAGGCTCATTTTCTGCGCTTACCATAACGCCACGTTTGGCAACTATTGTAACTGGGGTTTTATTAACTGGGCGTGTGTCATGAATTAGCAAGCCCTTTAATTCTCCTTTTTTACCACGTTCTCTTAAATATACAGTTAAATCTTTACTAATTGGGTTGAAAACGCCCTCTCTTAGTAAAAAGACCGAATATTCAGCCTTTACAATTTGCTTTAAATTTTGCAATTTTGTCAAAGCTATAGGAGAAATAAAAGCCATATTGATAAACAAAAATAACGTCATAGCCCCAGCAACAATTAAGGCAGGTTTTGCAATCATCAAAGGACTTATCCCAGATGAGCGCATTATTACTATTTCATTGTCAGCTATCATTTTACTGTAAACAAAAATAACAGATACCGTAACTGCAATTGGAATTATAACTTCCATAAATTTGGGAATAGAAAACATAATCATTTTTAAAAATAAAGAAATAGGAGCGCTTGAATTTACCATCATTTCTAACAAACGCAAAGACTGCGTTAGCCAAATTATAGAAGTCAAAATTAAAATAACTAATATTGCGCTACTAAATAAAGATTTACTTATGTATTTTGTTGTTAAATTCATATTTGTTTTTAAGTTTTATTTATATTTTTTTTCTGTTAGTTTAAACTTGTACTGCAAATAGCTAAAAAATAAAAGTAATTAAAGGGGGAAATATGCTAAAATTTAATTTTTCTACAAAAGAAACAACAAAAAATACTGCAATTATAATTGCTGTATCAGATAAGGGGAAAATTGGAAATATTTCCCAAAAGTTAGATAAAAAAATATCTGCTAGCATTTCTAAAACAATAAATATGGCAAGCAATTTTTCTGGCAAAAAAAAACAAAGCTTACTTATACCTGCTCCGTTTGATATTGGTGCTGATTTTATAATTTTATTTGGAGTTGGGGATAAAATCGCTAATATGTCACCATATGATATAGAAATTTTGGGTGGCAGTCTTTTTAAAAAACTCAAAGCAAATAAAATAAAACAAGCTGAATTTATAATTGATGATATTATTGATGCGGACAAACAAGCAGAATTTGCGGCTCATATAGCATATGGAGCTTTACTGGCAAGCTATGATTTTGATAAATATAAGACAAAAAATAGCAAAAAAGTAAAAATTGAATATTTAAATTTTGTTCTTGCAGATGCAAAGGAAGCTAAAAAACATTTTGATATGTTGCAAAAAATAGCTAGCGGTGTCTTTTTTGCCCGTGATTTGGTAACTGAGCCTGCAAATATAATATATCCAGAAAGTTTTGCTAAGATTGTTAAAAAAGAGCTTACTCCACTAGGGATAAAAGTACAGATTTTAACAGAAAAACAAATGGAAAAATTAGGCATGGGTGCTTTGCTTGCTGTTGGTAAGGGAAGCGCACGTCCACCAAGAATGGCAATTATGCATTATAATGCTTTGTCAAAATCAGCAAAAAATAAAGAGCCCATCGCATTTGTTGGTAAGGGGGTTACTTTTGATACAGGTGGTATTTCACTAAAACCATCTGCTGGTATGGATAAGATGAAATGGGATATGGGCGGGGCAGCTGCTGTTGTTGGGGCAATGAAAGCCCTTGCTAGTAGAAAAGCTAAAGTAAATGTAGTTGCTATTGTCGGACTTGCAGAAAACATGCCTTCATCTAAAGCAACAAGACCCGGAGATGTTGTAAAATCAATGTCTGGTAAAACTATTGAGATTTTAAATACTGATGCTGAGGGACGTTTAGTTTTGGCCGATGCGCTTTGCTATGTACAAGAAAAATTTAAGCCAAAAGTAATTGTTGATTTAGCAACTCTAACAGGGGCTATAATAGTTGCGCTTGGGCATGAATATGCAGGCGTTTTTACCAATGATAATAAAATAGCAGAACAACTTTATACGGCTGGGGAAGAAGTTGGAGAGAAAATTTGGCATATGCCACTTTGTAAATCATGGGACAAGGCCATAGATTCTCCAATTGCCGATATACAAAATATTACAAATAGCACAGTTGGCGCGGGCAGTGCCACAGCAGCTGCTTTTTTGCAGCGTTTTGTTGATGATGGTGTTAAATGGGCTCATATAGATATTGCAGGCATGGCTTGGGCGGACAGGGAAATTCCAACTGTTCCAAAGGGGGGAAGCGGCTATGGTGTACGCTTACTTGATAATTTTGTGAGAAAATATTTTGAAAAATAAAATAACTTAAATAAGTAACCATGACAGAAATTAGATTTTATCATTTACAATCTATGAGCTTAGAGCGTGCTTTACCACAGCTTTTAGCAAAAATATACTCTATGGATATGAAAATAGTAGTTAAATTCACAAGTAAAGAAAGAGTACAATATTTTGATAATTTACTTTGGACATACGCCCCAGATAGTTTTTTGCCACATAGTTTTGGTGATGATCAAAATAAGGAAAAACAGCCAATTTGGCTAACTGACATTGATGAAAATCCCAATGGTGCGACAATATTGATTTTAGCAGATGGGGCAAATAGTGATGAAATATCAAAATATGATATATGTTGTAAAATATTCAACGGGCAAAATCCAGAGGAGCTAAAACTTGCCCGCAGCTGCTGGCAAGAATATAAAAATACAGGCTATAAAACTACCTATTATCAACAAAATGATAGAGGTGTTTGGGAAAAAAAATTATAAGCAAATCTAATTTTTAATTATAAAAGTAGTTCTTTTTGATAGTTGTTTTAAGGTTGGCGCTCCAACATAGGTACAAGTAGAGCGAAGTCCTCCCAAAATTGCCTGTACTGTATGTTTGACATCACCACGATAATCAATGGTTGCCACTCTACCCTCGCTTGCTCTGTGAGCTGCAACTCCACCGCTATATTTACCCATAGCCTCAGCACTGCTCATACCGTAATATTCAACTTTGCCAGAATTTTTATCAAGGCTAGCTAGCTGTTCATCTGTCAAACACTCTGTGTGCCCTGCGAGCATACCGCCCAACATAACAAAATCTGCCCCTGCTCCAAAAGCCTTGGCAACATCGCCAGAAGTGCGACAACCCCCATCAGCACATATAAGCCCGCTAAGCCCATGAGCAGCATCAGCACATTCAATAATTGCAGAAAGCTGTGGGTAACCAACGCCCGTAACCGACCTTGTTTCACAAACAGAGCCAGGACCAATTCCTATTTTAACTATATCAGCCCCCGCAATAATTAAAGCCTCTGTCATATCAGGGGTAACAACATTACCCGCCATAATTAAGCAATTGGGATGTTGTTCACGAACGCGTGATACAAATTCAACAAATATTTCTGTATAACCATTGGCAACATCTAAACATATTTTATTGACTTTTTTATCGGCCAAATTATCTATCGTAGATTTTATATGAGATAAATCCTCATTCAAACCAAAAGTCATAAAATTATAATCACCAGATATATTGGCAGATTTTATTTCTTCAATAGAGTAATGTTTATGAATAGCAGTAAATATACTATGTTCAGCCAAAGCATCTGCCATTTTTAAGGTGGCAACTGTATCCATATTAGCGGCAATAATTGGAATACCAGATACATCAAACCCAGCATGTGGAGTTTTAAATGTACGTTTTAACTCTACATCTGCACGTGTTTCAAGACGCGTTCTTTTTGGTCTGATTAAAACATCATCAAAATCTAGTTTTCTTTCACTTTCTACCCGCATAAATTCACTCTCCCACTTTTATTTCAAGTCGATTCTTAAAGCTAAACGAACTACAGGATAGCTGACTGTGTTTTTAAATACAACAAATACAAGTAAACTATATAGCAGATAAGTAAAATTCCACCCTCCCATCTAGTGATTTTAAGATGGGTAATTGCAACAATAATCAACATAACTGTTGCTCCAACCATAACCCATATATCAAAATTAAGGATAGTTTCTGGAATTTGCATAGGATAAAATACCGCAGTTGTACCAAGTATGCCTAAAATATTATAAATATTACTACCTAAAATATTACCAAGCGATACATCGCTATGCCCACGAATACCAGCAATTACCGCCGTTGCAAGCTCAGGCAAAGATGTACCGATTGCAACTATAGTAAGTCCGATAATCGCCTCTGACACGCCAAAAATCTCAGCAATTGTAATTGCTGCAGATACCAAAAATTTAGCGCCCAAAACGGTAATAGCAATCCCACCAAAAGTAAGTATTAACCCAAATACTATGGTTATTTCTTTACCTGCAACTTTTTCTATTTCTTCAATTTCTTCTTCTAAATCATCATCACAAGGTTTCAGTTTTGCCGAATAATATGTATGCCAAATATAAATTGTAAGTACAGCTAAAAATAATATTCCAACTATTTTACTAACCTCTCCAAATATAAAGGCAACAGCAACTAGCAACGCAGTTACAATAGCAACAGCCCCCCCCTCTCTTTTAAATGTATCCATAGATGTAACAACAGGGTAAAAAACAGCGCCAGCCCCTGCTACAAGTAAAATATTGGCAATATTGCTACCAACAACATTGCCAACAGCAATATCGGGAGCGCCCTTCATGGCGGCTTCTATACATGTTACAAGCTCTGGTACAGATGTTCCAAATCCAACAAGCACAATTCCAATTACAAGTGGAGGCACATTTAGCCTGTGGGCAACCGCAACTGAGCCTTTAACTAAAATTTCTCCCCCAACTAACAATAAGATAAATCCAGCAAGTAAAGATAGTATCAACATTTTTTATTCCATTTTTATTTAACTAATATTTGCTTTTGTTTTTTTAGCTCTATTAAGGCAAGGGACAAAGAATTTACATCGTGCATTGCTTGGTGTACATGGCCACCTAGTTCAATACCAAAGGCTTTGGCAATTGTTCCGCTAGTATATTTTCTAACATCTATCCCGTAATTTTTAAAATATACCCTAGCATCAATAAATGGTACTCTAATATCATAGGTAATAGAATTTAAGTCACAACATTCTTGTAAAATTTTACTATCTTCTCCAAAAGAAAAACAAGGATAGTCTTCTATAAACTCCTTAAATATTTTGTAAGCATCGGCAAAGCTTATGCCTTCTTTATCTATTTGTTTTTGTGTAATTGAGGTTAATTCCTGTATAAAATCTGAGAGAATTGGATTTTTGATTGGTTTTACAAATATATCAATCTCATCAATTATTTCACCATTTGCAATATTTAACTTTCTGGCGGCCAGTTGAATTATTTCTCTTGCCTCACCTGTACCGCTCCACGCTCTTTCTTGAGCATCTTCCCAAGAAGTAAATTCTGTATCCCAAACTACAATTATCATTGGATTTTAATCACCTTCGCCAGGATTTTCGCTAAAATATTCTGGATATTTATTTTTTGTGTCTTTAAATTCTTCGGCTGTGTCCATTGGGGATTTTTGTCTGGTAATATTTGGCCATATTTCTGCATATTTACGGTTTACTTCTAACATTTCTTCAACCCCGTCATCTATATCTGGCACTATTGCTTCAATTGGGCATTCTGGCTCACACACCCCGCAGTCAATACATTCATCAGGGTGGATAACAAGCATATTTTCCCCCTCATAAAAACAATCAACTGGGCAGACCTCAACACAATCTGTGTATTTACATTTTATACAGCCATCTAA
>JALTWL010000118.1 GCA_027047045.1 Micavibrio sp. | reverse complement strand
GGAGGTAACTATCCAAAGAAAACTGGCAATTAAGGCAAATAACATTCCAAGTGGCTCAAGCTTAAATGCAAGTTTTAAATTAGGCAAAGGCTCAGCAAAAGTAAATTCTGGAGAATTACCATTTAAAATATTTGGCAATAATTGCAAAACCATAGAAAATGTTGCAAGCGCCGTAATTAAAGTCGCAAATTCACGCAAATTTGGGGATTTACCAAAGGCAACAATTGCCACCGCACCTAAAAGAGGAGCAATTACAATAGCAGGCATTAAAAATTCATAAGCAATAATCATTGGCTATCTCCCCAAATTGCAGATGCTGACATTTCTGCAGCATTTGTGCTAAAACTGGTGTCAATTCCAAAATAAATACCACTTAAAGTTACAATCCAAGTCGGGATTAAAAGTAAAATTGGAGCCTCTGAAATTTTACTTGCAGGCGGTTTTTGAAAATAGGCAACCTCAACAATACGCCAGATATAAGCAACAGCAAGCAAAGAGCCAAGTAAAATTACAGCAATTAGAACAAAACCAATTACACCTTGTTCAAATGCAGCTAAAATAAGATACCACTTACTAATAAAGCCCGCAGTTAGAGGCATACCAATTAAGCCCAAGCCCCCAATAACAAAAGCTGCCATAGTCCAAGGCATAATTTTACCAAGCCCTTTAAAATCTTCAATTTTAATACCACCGCGTTGGTAATATATACAACCCAAAGTCAAAAATAGCCCGCCTTTTATTATAGCATGATTGAACATATGCAAAATTCCAGCGCTTAACCCAGCAATACTCACAAGTGCCAGACCCATAACCATATAGCCGATTTGAGAAATACTTGAATATGCAAGCACATGTTTAATGTTTTTTTGAAAAATAGCTAAAGCAGAGCCAAAAAGAACTGCTAAAATAGAAAGAGAAATTAAAATTGCCTGTAGTGGCATCTCTGTAAATGAAAATTCAACCCCAAAAACTGTAAAAATAAAACGCAATAAAGCATAAAGCGCCACTTTAGTAGAGCTAGCAGCAAGAAAAATTGTTACAACAGATGGTGCATAGCTATAAGAATTAGGTAACCAAATATGCAAAGGAAACAAAGCCAATTTAATACAAAGACCAATTATAATAAAAGCAAAAGCAACTCTAATGACATTTGTATGTTCTATATTTGGTATGCGCTCAGCCAAATCTGCCATATTTAAAGTCCCTGTCATCATATATAAAAAACCAATACCGATTAGCAACATAGTTGCCCCGATAGTGCCAATTATTAAATATTGAAATGCAGCCTTTAAAGCGCGTCTGTTTGAACCAAAAGCAATTAAAATATATGTAGCAAGTGAAGATATTTCCAAAAAAACAAAAAGATTAAAAGCATCACCAGTAATAACAATACCAAGCAATCCCGCCAAACATAGTAAAAATGCACAGTAAAATAAGGGTTGTGAAGATATTTCTTTTTCAACAGATTTTTTTGCAAAAGCAAGTGCAAAAACCCCAGCTGTGCTGACAATTAAGAGGATAAATGCGCCCAGCCCATCTATGCGATATTCAATTCCCCAAGGTGGCTCCCACCCCCCCATAGCGTAAGAAGTAATATTGCCCCCGTCTGTTTGATTAAACAGTAAAATAGAAATAATAAAAGTAAATATAGCAACAATAAAAGCCAATCCCCAAGCATAGCTACTATTACGGGGCAGTAAAAAACAAATAGGCGCTGCCACCAAAGGCAACACAACTTGTAACGCAGGTAGATTATTTAAAATAATCTGCATCATAGGGTACTGTCCTTTTTTTCAATTTCATCTTCTTCAATAGTGCCATAGGCCTCTTTTATACGTACAATCAAAGCTAGTCCCAAAGCAGTTGTTGCAAGACCAACAACAATTGCAGTTAGAATTAACACATGAGGAAGTGGATTTGCATATATTTCTATATCATCGCTTAAAATTGGAGCAGCACCATCTTTAATTTTGCTAATAGTTATATATAAAATAAATACAGAGGTTTGAAAAATATTCAACCCAATGATTTTTTTGATTAAATTACTTGAACTCATTACAAGATAAAGTCCTGCCATAAGCAGTATAATTACTATCCAATAATTAAAAAGACCAAATACCACGCTCATTTTTTATTTTGCCCCCCTGTATTTGGCTCATCAATAGCGCGTCCTGCAAAGTTAAAAAATACAAATAGCATTACAGATGCCACACAAATACCAACACCCAGCTCAACCAATATAATACCAATATGTTGACCTGTAATTGGATTTGTAGCAAGTGTATTATAATCCAAATAATTTCCACCTTTTAGCATTGCAACAATTCCTGTTCCTGCATATAAAAGAACCCCAAAAACCATTGCCAAACTTAAATATCTTTTAGAGATAATTTTGTAAGTGGTTTGAAGCCCATAAATCATGGAATAAAGAATAAAAGCAGCGGCAAAAATAACACCAGCTTGGAAACCTCCACCTGGGCTATATTCACCATGAAATTGTACATAAAAAGCATATAGGAGAATAATTGGTATTAAAATTTTAGAAATTACATGCAAAACAGTGTGTTTGCGAAGTGTTGAGCTATCTTTAAACTGTTCGTATTTAGCCCCTCGTTTTGTTCCTCCCATACCCAGCCCAAGTAAAGTCATAACACCAATGCCAGCGGTAAATATAACAAAGACTTCTCCCAATGTGTCAAAACCTCTGTAGCTAGCCAAAACGGATGTTACTATATTGGGTATATCTATTTCTGTACCAGAATTTTGAATATAACGTGGCGCTACATGATTGTGTGCAGGAGCAGTCGCATCAGCAAAATAAGGCATGTCAAATGTCGCATATATCAAAATAGCGCCTGTGGCAATTGTAATGATAACTGGTAGAATCTTCATTGAGCTTTGCTTTTTTACTTGCGGTTCAATTTCTACTTTTTTACGGATAAGAGCAAGTGTTGCCAACATAAGAATAGGGGCAACTCCAGCCCCAATGGCTGCCTCAGTCAAGGCAACATCTGGGGCGGTAAGGTTAAGAAAAAAACTAGCACAAAGTAAACTATAAATCCCAAATAACATAATTGCACCAAATAAATCGCGAACAAAAATTGTTGCAAATGCCGTTACAACCAACATCAAAAGTAAGGAAATATTGACTATAATATCTATCATTTTTCTTCCTCACCATCAATTACAGGTTTTAGATTTTCTTTTCTAGCAGCTTTTGCAAGCACATGGGCAGCGGTTGGGCCAGTATATGCCAATATAAATAATATAAGTAGCAGTTTAAATACCATAATTACAGATGAGCTTTGTAAAATAAGACCAAATACAATTAGACCAGTACAAACCGTATCCGTAATACTTGATGCATGCAGGCGAGTGTAAAAATCAGGAAAACGAAAAAGACCAATGGCGCCCGTTATACCTAAAAAACTACCAATTACTATAAAAAACCAGCTTAATATATTTATTGCAATATCCATTTAACCACTTTCTTTACGCGTGTCGGTCTGCCGCCCATATTCAAAAAAGCGGAGAACTGCAATTACACCAATAAAGTTAATCATTACATAGACAAGCGCTATATCTAAAAAAGAAGAATTACCAGATACAGCCCCAAGCACAGCTAAAAGTAAAATAGTTTTTGTACCAAACATATTTACAGCTAAAATCCTATCAAAAATAGTAGGCCCCATTATAGCGCGCAACAAAGCCAAAAACATTACAAAAATAATCGCAAGCGATGCTGTGAGTAACATATTTATACAACCTCCAAAGCACTAACACGTGTGTCTAATTCACCTTTTTTAAGATCATCTGCGGCTTGTTTGGTCAAAGCATGTATTTCTAGCTTGTTTTTATCTACAAACAAAGTAATTGTTCCAGGAGTAATGGTAATAGAATTTGCAAAAAGTGCCCGTCCTAATTCTGTTTTTTGACTAGAGCTAATTTGAAAAATAACAGGACTAATAGATTTACGTCCAAGCCAGATTCGTTTCGCAACATCAATATTGGCAGAAATTATCTGTCCACACATCCAAAAAAGATATGATGGTAGTTTAAAGCTAGGCATAATTAGGGGAAAAAATTCACCATCTTGTTTTTTCATTTTCCATGTTAAAAAAACAACTGCAATCACAGAAAAAGCACCAAGCTCCAACAGTAAAGGCTTAAAATATCCTGAATTTATTATCCAGAAAATAATCAAAATAAATACAAAACCTAAAAGACCTTTCATAAAGCCAGCCCTTAAATATAAATTAAAATTATATCCTTAAAGCATATATACTAGATATAACAAAAAAAATTACAAGTAGATTTTAAGCTATTTTAAAACTCTTCTAAAAGAACGATTATTTCTTATATATTTACGCATTGAATTGTGTTTTTTTGTTTGTTGGATAAATTGTTGAGATAATTTATATTCTTGGGCTGTTTTGTTGTCCATTGTAAGTAAGGCAGCTAGTTTTTTATTATCCCGATTAAGAGAGTTAAAAATATCAAGCGCTGTTTTTCCGCAGGTGTCTTTTGCTTGCATGTCTGCACCATATCTTATTAGTAACTCTGCCATGTTTTCTGGGTTTTTCATTAAGCTAACTGTTTGCATCAGGGGGGTTGTTCCCGTGTTATCTGTAATATTTGCATCTGCCCCTGCCTCTAGAAGTAATTTTGCTTTTTCTGTATTGTTATATGAAACTGCACGTCCTAAAGCACTTATACCATTTTTGGCCTTTATGTTGATTTTTGGTTTTTTTGATAAGATAAGGTTAAAAATATCTAGTCCCACTTCATTATTAGAGGCAGCACACATAAGGGTAGTCCAACCAGTTGTACTAGCTATATCAACGTCTGCAGAATATTTATTTATCAAATCTTTGGCTAATTCAAAATTTCTTTTGTAAATCGCGACCATTAAAGGGGTACAAGCATCAGTATCTGTACGGGCAAGGTTTGGATTTGCCCCCCTGCTTAGCAAATAATTTGCAATTGATGGCTGATTAGCTTCTAGTGCTAGTTGTAGTGCTGTTGCGCCGTCTTTTCTTTGAGCGTCAATATCTGCCCCATTTTCAAGTAAAATTTTTACTATATCTTTTTTTCCTTGCATGGCGGCAAGTATTAGGGGGGTTATTTTTTCTATTTTAGTTACTGTATTGATATTTGCCTTATATTTAACTAGTAATTCTACTAACTCAGTCATACCAAAACTAGTAGCATACATTAAAGGTAGGGTGTGGTCCGTATTTTTAAGGTCAGGGTTAGCACCATTTTTTAGTAATGTTTCAAATATTTTATTTCTACTCTCGTTGCTAATATTGTTGGAGGCAATTGTAATATTTAGTGCTGTTTTTCCATTAAGGTTAATCTTATTTACATCGGCCTTTTTTGCAATCAGTATTTCTAAAATATCTATCCAACCATTTTCACACGCATGCATTAAAATAGTTGTTTGAGATATGTCGCATATATTGGGGGCAGTCCCCGTATTTAAAAGATACTTTATTTTAGCTGTGTCTTTTATTCTAATTGCATGTAGTATTTGTTCTTTATTATTGCTTGTCATAACTCTAAAACCATATGTAATGTTGTAAATATTTGCGTAGTGACAATATACAAATATTTTTCATATGTCAAGCGTTTATGTTGAACGTTTCTTGTGAATTTAATTAAAGTGTTTATCTTCTTTTTTTATTTATCATTTGGCGTGTATGTATTAGGTTTAATTTATAGTCCCCAATTTTATTTAGTAATTTTTCTCTAACTTCTTCATCAACAAATGCAGCGTTTACAGCATTTTGGGTGATTTGCAAAAGTTCTTCTTCTGAGAAATAAAATTTCTCTTTAGCAATTTCGTATTCTTTACCGATAGAAGTATTAAAAAAAGAAGGATCATCGCTACCTAGGGTAACATCAAAACCCATGTTATAAAATTGTCTTAGAG
>JALTWL010000117.1 GCA_027047045.1 Micavibrio sp. | reverse complement strand
AATAATTTTTGGCCAGTGATGATCTATAAACCAAAATAGTCCTTCTTTCCAAAAATTACTTATATAAACTACTTCCTTTTCTTCATTCATTATACAAACAGAAAAATCTCTGATACCTGCATCTATGCCGTAATACATTATTACCTCTTACAAAAAACATAGTCCATAAAATTTTAGCACTTTTTAATGAACCTTATAGATTAAATACCTTGCTAAAATAAAGCCTAAAACTCCAGCGGATATAGAAAATAGATTATTCAAAACTATATTTAAAACTCCCTTTACTATACTACCTTTTTCAAAAAGCATTATAGTTTCATAAGAAAAAGAAGAAAATGTGGTTAAAGCTCCTAAAAATCCAACAGCAAAAAATAATCTCCAGCTATCAGATAAATTTAGCTTTTCGAAAAATAAAATCATGAAAAAGACCATCAAAAATGAGCCTATTGTATTAACAATTAAAGTTCCATAAGGAAAACCTGCTCCAAAATGCTTAACAGCAAAAGTAGAAACAAAATATCTAAGAAGTGCCCCAAGGGCACCACCAAGCATAACAGGAATTATATTAGCCACTTTATCTATTAAATTTCTTTTTTATTTTCATTAATCTTTGAACCTAAAATAGCAATACCTAATCCTAAAATTCCAGCTATCATTACAAATGAAAAAACAATAAGGTAATACAATATCTCATCATTCATCTTTACTTCCTCCAACTATAATCAATATTGATGCAAATAAAAAAATTATCAAGTATATTAATCCGAAAGTTAAAGCTGATTTTAAATTAAAACTTCCTTTTATAACAGGTTGAAGAATTGAAAATACAACAACAGCAACTCCTATATTAAATAAATGTTTTCCTATCTCTTCAGAAGCTTTTATTAATCCTTTTTTCCAGTTCATTTTAAAAATTCTAATAACTGATTTATTTCTTTCTTAGAACCTAAAAATACAGGAACTCTTTGATGTATATCTGTTGGTTTAACTTTTAAAATATCTTCTTTACCAGTTGTTGCTTTTCCACCAGCTTGCTCTATTAAAAATGCCATTGGAGAT
>JALTWL010000116.1 GCA_027047045.1 Micavibrio sp. | reverse complement strand
GACCTATGTTATGATTTTAATGTATAGCATAGGCAACAATTATTTTATGGCGGCTGTAGCTCAGTTGGTAGAGCACTCGGTTGTGATCCGAGCTGTCGCGGGTTCAAGCCCCGTCAGTCGCCCCATTTTTTTTTGTTATATTTTTATAAAATAAATTATAAAATAAATTGTGAATATAGAAAAATTTTTATCTATCATATAGTTATATTTTATTTGTAATCTTATATATATGATTCGGTTAAAAAACTAATATTTCTTTTTGTATTTTTGCTGTTATTTGCATAATTCTAATTTGTATGACATGCTTAACTGTTTGTTATAAAAGGATAATATTACTCTTAGTTAAATTATTTTTTTAAGACTCGACATTTTTATTTTTAAAGTGCAAAATCAACTTGCTAGGGGTTTTACCTCTGGCATCTCCCAAGTACTTCGCTTCGATGTATCTGTCTGCCCCGATAATTTTTTATCGGGGCTTTTTTTATAGTTATTTATTTGTTTTGTGAAAACTTCTTGATTTTTTATGTTATAATTTGTTATGTTTATAGCGTGGTTTTAAAATTAAATTTTAATTTAGGAGAGGAATAATGAAAATTCTCGTACCAGTCAAACGTGTTATTGATGCCAATATCAAGGTGCGTGTTAAGGGTGATGGTAGCGGTGTTGACCTTAACAATGTAAAAATGGATATAAATCCATTTTGTGAAATTGCGGTTGAAGAGGCTGTTCGTATGAAAGAAAAAGGCATTGCTGATGAGGTGGTATTGGTTAGCATTGGTTCAACCAAGTCAGAAGAAACACTACGTAAGGGGCTTGCTATTGGTGCGGATAGAGCTATTTTAGTCGATGCAGGCGATAGTGATGTAGAGCCTTTAGCAGTTGCAAAACTTCTTAAAGAGGTTGCGGAAAAAGAAGGTGTGGATTTAGTTTTAATGGGCAAACAGACTATAGACAATGATAACAATCAAACAGCACAAATGTTGTCAGCACTGCTTGGTTGGTCACAAGGAACATTTGCATCTGAGATTGAGAAAGATGGTGATAGCTTAAAAGTTACCCGTGAGGTTGATGGCGGGCTTGAAACTTTGAAATTGACTATGCCTGCGGTTATCTCCACTGATTTACGTTTGAACGAACCAAGATATGTGAAATTACCCAATATTATGAAAGCAAAGAAAAAACCACTGGAGAAGATTTCTGCATCTGATTTAGGGGTTGATATTTCTGCCCGCACAGAAACTTTAAAAGTTGCAGAACCACCTGCGAGAACTGCGGGAGAAAAAGTTGAAGGAACTGCAGATGAAATGGTTTCTCAGTTAATTAAAAAATTCGGTAATAAATTTTAAGGGAGGTTAAAAAATGGCTATTTTAGTAATTGCAGAACATGAAGGCGGAGCTTTAAAGACCTCTACATTAAATACAATAACGGCGGCAAAAGCTATTGGTGATGATGTCCATATTTTGGTTGCTGGCAAGGATTGCCAGTCTGTCGTAGATGAGGCTGCGAAAATAGATGGTATCGCAAAAGTTTTAAAAGCAGATGATGATGCTTATGAACATCAGTTGGCAGAAAATATTGCTCCATTAGTTGTAAAACTTGCAAAAGATGGTGGTTACAGCCATGTTTTAGCACCTGCTAGCACAACTGGTAAAAACTTTATGCCAAGAGCAGCCGCATTATTAGATACTCAAATGATTTCTGATATTTCAGCGGTTGAGGGAGCTGATACTTTTGTTAGGCCTATCTATGCAGGTAATGCACTTGCAACAGTTAAATCCAGTGATGATGTTAAGTTAATAACAGTTAGACCTACTGCTTTTGATGCAGTAGCTGCGGAAGGTGGTTCTGCTTCTATAGAAGATGTTTCCTCCACTGGTGATATGGGGCTTGTTACTTTCTTGAAGCAAGAAATGACTAAATCTGATAGGCCAGAGCTTGGTGATGCACGCATCGTTGTATCGGGTGGTCGAGGTCTTGGCAGTAAGGAAGATTTTGAAAAGCTAATTGTACCACTTGCCGATAAGTTAGGGGCTGCTATTGGTGCATCTCGCGCAGCAGTTGATGCGGGTTGGGTACCAAATGACTATCAAGTTGGACAGACTGGTAAACAAGTTGCTCCAGAAATTTATATAGCAGTCGGTATTTCTGGTGCAATTCAGCATCTGGCAGGAATGAAAGATTCAAAAACAATTATTGCTATCAATAAAGATCCTGATGCTCCTATTTTTCAAGTAGCTGATTTTGGCATTGTTGGTGATGCGCATGAAGTTTTACCTAAATTGATAGAAAAACTAGATGATGTAGTTAGTAACGAGCCGAAAAAAAAATCGGGTAACAATTTAGGAATGTGATTCTTGAAAATCATTATTTAAAAGGGCGCTTGGCCTCAGGGAGTGCGTTTTGTTGGAGAGTGCCCAGCCTGTCGTGGCGTGGTGCGTGAGTGGTAGTTAAAGAGATGCCCAGCCTGTCGTGGTGTAGTGCGTGAGTGGTAGTTAAAGAGATGCCCAGCCTGTCGTGGCGTAGTGCGTGAGTGGCAGTTAAAGGAGTACCTAGTTTACGGGATATTCATCTAAAGGGGTGCTTAAGACAGCGTGGGTTATAAGAAAATACATGTCAATTCAATATATTGCGTTACTTATCTTAAGGTGATATATCAAAGGTTGTTGCCTTTATAACATTTTAATCTTGAACAGTATTCGTGATATTTGCAAATTTATGAGTATCTTGAATAAGTTGAGGCACAATATCTGTGTTATTAACTTTATTTATTTGTGGTACTGCACTTGGACAGGTAATATTAACCTCTATTAAACAATCATTTAAAAAATCTAGTCCTGCAATACTAATATTTTCATTAATCATAATTTTTTGTACAGATTTGCCACCAAATAATGATGGTGCTTTTATAACAAAATGTTCATTTCCAATATTACGTATGTTGGCAATAGCAAGACCTCCACTATAAGAATTTTCTCCAACCTTTGTGACTGGTAAATTATTATTCATTGCCCATTTATGTATTTTTTTATGACAAACTCCAGTTTTGAGCTTGGCTGTTAGTTGTTGTATTAGTTGCTTTTCTGGCACATATTTGTTTTTTATCAAAATTAATACAATGGATAAAGATGCACAACCACAACTATATGATGTATGTTGTCTTGGCTGTATCATGGATTTATTTTTTCGAGCTTTATTGGTTTTTATATTCATAAATAGCAATTCTAAGTCATAAATATTTAAATATCCTCACCATTTTCAATATTTTTTGTTTGATAACTTCTATAAAAAAAATATATAGTGGGGCAGTAAAATATTTAGTTAATGTAGGATTTATGGCTAAAGATAAAGAAAATAAAGAAGATATCGAAATTATCACTTTTGGTTGTCGTTTGAATATTCATGAATCAGAAGTAATGCGAAAACATGCCCAAGATGCAGGGCTTAAAGATACAGTAATAATAAATACTTGTGCAGTTACAAACGAAGCTGAAAGACAAGCAAGGCAAGCAATTAGACGTATCAAAAGAAAAAATCCAAGTAAGAAGATAATCGTAACTGGTTGCTCGGCTCAAATTGCACCTGATAGTTATTCTAAAATGTCAGAAGTTAGCAAAGTTATCGGCAATGATTTAAAATTAAAATCTAATAGTTGGAAAATAGAAAATACAGAAAAAATTATTGTAAATGATATTATGTCAGTAAAAGAAACGGCAATACATTTAATTTCTGGTTTTGAAACACAAACTAGAGCATTTTTACAAGTACAAAATGGCTGTAATCATCGTTGTACTTTTTGTATTATTCCATATGGGCGTGGCAATTCAAGGTCAGTTGCAATTGGAGAGATTGTAAAACAAATAAAAACACTTGTAAAATCAGGCTACAAAGAAGTTGTTATGACGGGGGTAGATATTACTTCTTATGGCGAGGATTTACCTGCCCGCCCTAAGCTAGGGCAAATGATAAGGCGAGTTTTAAAGTTAGTGCCAGAACTGGCAAGGCTTAGGCTGTCTTCCTTAGACCCAATTGAAATTGATGATGATTTATGGGAGTTGATAGCAAATGAACCAAGATTAATGCCTCATCTACACTTAAGTGTGCAGGCGGGTGATAATATGATACTGAAACGTATGAAAAGACGACATCTAAGAGAAGATGTAATAGAAGTTACTAAAAAAGCAAAAAAAATTAGACCAGATATAGTATTTGGCGCAGATATTATTGCAGGCTTTCCAACTGAAACAGATGAGATGTTTCAAAATAGCCTAGAGCTAATCAAAGATGCTGAACTTACATATTTGCATGTATTTCCATACTCTGCCCGTCCAATGACACCTGCTGCAAAAATGCCACAAATAGATGGAAATATTATCAAACAAAGAGCAAAGATTTTACGTGATGCAGGGGAAAAACAGTTACAAAAACTAATAAAAAATAATATGGGTCAAAAATATCAATTATTGTTAGAAAAAAATAATCAAGGTCATACAGAGAATTTTATACCGGTTGTATTAAACGGCAAACAAGATATAATAACAGCTGGAAATTTAATAGATATAAAAATTATAGATTTTGATGAAGCTCAATCAATAGCCATCGGGGAGATTGTGTAGATGATTTGGTTTTTTAAGAAAAAAAAGAAAAAAACTGATGAAGAAAAAACGGATGAAACTATAGAGGAATCTGTTGCTATTAAAGATACAGAGAAAGATAATCTTGCAGAGCCAGAGCCAGAGCCAGAGCCAGAGCCAGAGCCAGAGCCAGAGCCAGAGCCAGAGCCAGAGCCAGAGCCAGAGCCAGAGCCAAATTCTATCTCCTCCCCATCTCCGGATTATGTAAAATTATATGATAATGATATAGTATCAACCTCTAACGAACAGTTAGAAGTTACAGCAGAAACAAATTTAAGTGATACTCTTCCCCAAGATATGAATTATGTAAAAGCGCATAGTAATGAAACTATGTCAGAGCCAAGTGGAATAGGAACAGAACAAGAAAAAGATACAGATATAAAAATAGAGGGTGAGGCAGAAACAGAAATAGAAACAGAAACAGAAACAGAAACAGAAACAGAAACAGAAACAGAAACAACATCTGGCTGGTTTAAAAAATTAACTAAAGGTCTAAGCAAAACATCTAGCCGTATTACAGAAAATATAGCCGCAGTTCTAACCAAAAAAAAACTAGATACACAAACATTAGAAGAATTGGAAGAAGCTTTAATAATTGCTGATTTAGGACCTGAAACAGCGATGAAATTAACGCAGGCTTTGTCAAAAGAAAAATTTGGTAAAGATATAACTATTGAAGAAGTAAAGCAATTCTTAGCAGCTGAAATAGAGAAAATTTTAGAACCTGTAATGATACCGCTAACCTTAGAAGAACAAGAAAATGGTCCTTGTGTAGTGTTAATGACGGGCGTTAATGGGGCTGGAAAAACAACAACAATTGGCAAAATGGCCTATCAATATCAAAAATTGGGCAAAAAAGTAATGCTTGCGGCAGGTGATACATTTAGAGCTGCTGCTGTTGAACAACTAAAAATATGGGGCAATAGAGCAAATGTTCCAGTAATTTCTAAAGATACAGGCTCAGATGCAGGGGCTTTGGTGTATGAAGCATATGTTGCAGCTAAGCAACAAAATATGGATATTTTAATTATTGATACAGCAGGCAGGTTACAAAATAAAAAAGAATTGATGGCAGAGCTTGAAAAACTTGTTAGAGTCCTAAAAAAACATGATAAAACCGCGCCTCATAAAACTTTATTAGTGCTTGATGCAACAACTGGACAAAATGCTCATTTACAAGTAGAAATATTTGGCAAAGTAATAGATGTAAATGGCTTGATAATGACTAAATTAGATGGCTCTGCAAAAGGAGGAGTGATTGTATCTTTAGCAGAAAAATTTAAATTACCAATACATGCAATAGGGGTTGGAGAAAAAA
>JALTWL010000115.1 GCA_027047045.1 Micavibrio sp. | reverse complement strand
AGAGATGTATATAATAGGATGTTGACCTTGATAAAGAACAATATTAATTCTACTGCTGAAATAAAAGAGTATCCAGATTCGTATTCTGTATATGTTTATGATTCTAAAGATAATCTAAATAACCTTATTCAGGTGGTTTCTTCGTATATAGAGCCATTAAAGAGACTTTCTACCAAAATAACTAAAGCTAAAAAGGAAAAGGAATTGAAAATTTTAAAAGAAAGAGAATTATTAAAAAAACTAAGAAAGAAAGAAGTTAATATTACTTTCCAGGAGTTTAAAGACATAGAAGATGAATTAGCGAGTATTATTTCAGATTTTGGAAGATATGAATATGATAAGGATAAGAATCTACTTATAGTTTATGATTTTAGAGATAATATTCCCAAAATTTCAAATTTAATTGCTAAAATAAAAAAAGTAAGAATAAAGACAAAATGTTTTTATGTGCGTTCTTTAGAACCAACAGAATTAATAATGAACATAAAAAAGAACTATTTATCTAAATATGGAGATTTAATTTATACTTCTAAAGAGCTAGAAAGTTTATACGATAAAAAAATAGAAAAACAATCAACTATTACCAGCACTGGAATAAATTCAAGTGATAGTAAAGAAAAAGAATTTAATAGGGTTATTAAATCTTTACCAAGAATATGTATAACAGATGTTCCAGAGGTTATAAATAGAATAAAACAAGAATATATAGGTATACTTTTAGAGAGACCTTATCAGATATCTATAGAGGCTAGAATTGTTGAAATAGAAAAATCTTATACAAAGAGTTTAGGTGTTAGATGGGGATTGAATTCTATAAATAGCTTAGGTTCTTTTACTTATACTATCGGTAGTGGTTCTGGCTCTAATTTTATATTTGATTTTCCTGCTCAAAATTTAAACACAGGTAATGGTATGGTTTTAGGTTTTTCTTTGGCAGGATTAACAGAAAGATTTGATATCAATTTGCAAGCGTTAGAGGACATAGGAAAATCTAAAGTATTATCTAGACCGAAAATAATAACTATAGATGGCGAGCCTGCTGAAATTTATCAAGGTTTTGAAGT
>JALTWL010000114.1 GCA_027047045.1 Micavibrio sp. | reverse complement strand
CATATAGATAAACATCAGCACGATGAAGATGAAACTTTTCATCCAGCGGTCTGGTTAGATCCTGAGAATGCAAAAATCATTGCTTCTTTTATTACTTTTAAACTTATTGAAAAAGATAACCTTAATAAAAGTATATATTTGGAAAATTATAGAATTTTTAAAGAAAAGATAGATAGTTTATTAAGCTATGGAAAAGAAAAGTTTTCTAAATTAAATAGCAAAGATTTTATCTCTTACCATTATCTTTATCCTTACTTTACAAAAAGATTTTCTTTAAATTATTTAGCAGTTATTGAGCTTGGTCATGGTAAAAAACCAACGATAAAACATCTTAATCGTATAATCCATTTAATAAATGAGAAAGATATTTCATCTGTTTTTGCTTCAAAGCAATTTTACAATGAAAAATATTTGAGAATAATAAAAGAAAATACAAAAGCAAAAGTTATAAAACTTGACCCTTTTGGAGAAAATAAGAGCTATATACAAATGATGAGAACTCTAATTGATAAAGTTTATAAAGGTTTAAGCAGGTAAAATGGATAACTTTCTAAAATTAAATATAGAAAAACAGTTTGCAGTAATAGGAGACAGTCACGGATGTTATTATGAACTAAAAGAGCTTATAGAAAAAATCTGGGATAAATATGGTAAGGACACTTTTATTATAAGTGTTGGAGATAATATAGATAGGGGAGATTATAACTTAGATACACTAAACTACTGCATTGAGCTTTTTGAAAGAGGAAAATTTGTAGAAGTTCAGTCGAACCATATGGATAAATTTGTTAGATGGTTAAAAGGAAACAAAGTAAAAGTAAGTTTTGGCCTTCAGAAAACTGTTAATGAGTTTAATTCACTACCTAAATCTATACAAGATAAATTAAGAGAAAAAATCTTAAGTTATTGGGAAAAGCTTCCTCTTTATATAATTGTCAATAACGATACAGTAATAGCACACGCAGGGATAAAAGATGAAGATATTGGTAAAACAAGTAAAAAAGTAAGAAAGTTTGTTTTATATGGAGCAGTCACAGGAAGGTATTTGGAAAATGGTTTTCCTGAGAGAT
>JALTWL010000113.1 GCA_027047045.1 Micavibrio sp. | reverse complement strand
AATGGAAATAAATTTAATCAAACAGATTTTTCCACATCTTATACAAATTTCTACAAATACAATAAGTTTAGAATAGGAGCACATTTTATAAAAAATAACGAAAATACTTTAATATCCCAAAGATATACAGATAATGGGACAATATTATTCTTAGGTTACTCTAGATTTAAACCATATCAGTGGGAATTAGGTGGAGAAATTTATGCAAGTTATTATCCAAATTATAAACTGAATAGTAAAACACTAAAAGTCTTCCAGCTAAATGGAATCTTCACCTATGGAAAGGGGAATTATTATAAAACAGGGAGAACTTATATAACTTTAAAACCTTATTTTATTTATTTACCTGAAAGTCCCACAAAAAGGGAAAATTATATTTCTTTGGAAGGTTCTTTTTCATATTACATAGGTAAATGGATAGTTTCAGGTATTGGATATATAGGAAAAACAATTTTTCCTGTAAAAAATAATGGATTTTTAGTTTACAATGTCTCAGAAGAAAGATTATATGGATTAGGTGGAAGTATAAAGTATATATTTAATAAAAATGCAAGTGTATATATATCTATATTTAGTGAAGCTTTCAAAGATGAATTATCTGATAATAAAGCAAGTTTAACAACTATTACTTTAGGAGCAGGCTTTAGTTTTTGATACTCAATTTAAAGGGGAATGCTATGAAAATTATAATTATTTTAGCTCTATTTATATTTTCTTACAGTTTTGCTCTTACAGAAGATGAAATAAAAAAATATTATTGGCAGTCTTACAATTTTGAAAAAATGCAAAATTATGAAGATGCAATAAAAGTTTTAATGCCTATTTATAACAAATATCCTAATGGATATACTATAAATTTAAGACTTGGTTGGCTTTACTATTTGAAAGGTAATTATAAAAACTCTATTTTTCATTATAAAAAAGCTATGAAAGTATTCCCTTACTCAATAGAAGCGAAATTAGGATACACTTTGCCTTTATTAGCACAAGAAAAATATAAAGATGTAATAAGTGTTTGCTATCAGGTTTTACAAATAGATTTCTATAATTACTATGGTAACTTACGCTTATCATA
>JALTWL010000112.1 GCA_027047045.1 Micavibrio sp. | reverse complement strand
CTAATCTTACAAAAAAAATAAGAAACTTTTTACCGTTTTCACCTGCCAAAGAAGGAGCATTATCAGATATCCATTTATCAGGTATAAAACTAATTCAAACAATAGCCCAAGGAATAAAAGAAGACCCTTTAATTTCAAAACTACAAACAGTTCTATCAAAAGCAAAGGGACTACTACAACTTTCACCAATAGGATTTTTGACTAAACAGATAACAAACATAATAGCACCAAAGCCTATAAAACCATCTTCCGTGAATTACAGCAATAAAAAAGCAACTATAAACATAACAATAAATCCAGTTATAAACATACAAGGAACTGCAGATAAAAAGACTATAGAATTTACAAAAATGCAACTTACAGGAGAACTAAAAAAAGAAATATCAAAAATCATAAAAGATGAAATGAGGTTAAACTATGGGCTATAAAATTCACATAACAACTTATGGAGAGTGTTGGGACGAAATAGCAAAAAAATACTACGGAAATGAAAAACTAATGCACTTGCTTTTAAAAGCAAACCCCGAATATAAAAATTTTGAAAGACTACCAGCAAATATAAAAATAAAAATACCTATACTACAAGAACCGTTAATAAACGAGGAATTACCAATATGGAAAAGATAATCCAGCCAGATTTTAAGCTAATTTTTGAAGGGAAAGACATAACTAAAGATATAAAACCTTATATTTTACAAATTACATATACAGACAACTCCACACAACTAGATACCCTAGAAATAATACTCGATAATACAAGCAAAATTTTCACAACATCATCATTTCCTACACCAGACCTACATATAAAGCTATACATTAAAGACCTAAAATCAGAAGAGTTTATATATTGCGGAGATTTTAAAAGAGGAACATTAAGAAGAAAGCTTTACTTAGTATCCTTAAATGCAACATCTGTTGTAAAAAAGCAATCAATAAAAACAACAAAGAAAAACAGAGCTTTCAAAAATACAAATCTAAAACAAATAGTTTCCCAAATAGCTGTAGAAAATAGCCTAGTTCCAATAATTAAAACTAACGAAGAAGTGAACATAAAAGAAATCCTCCAACAAAACCA
>JALTWL010000111.1 GCA_027047045.1 Micavibrio sp. | reverse complement strand
GGTACATCAATATCGGTTGTATTTTGAAATTCTAAGACTGCTTTTTCAAATAAAGCCTGACAAGCAAGCGCAGTTAGTGGCGTTTTTTCTGACGGCTTCCAAACAACACTATTACCACAAACAATAGCAATTGCTGAGTTCCAACACCAAACAGCAACTGGAAAATTAAAGGCACTGATAACACCAACCGCCCCTAAAGGATGCCAATTTTCTTGCATTTTATGAGCTGGCCTCTCTGATGCAATGGTTAGACCATAAAGCTGTCTTGAAAGCCCAGTTGCAAAATCACAAATATCTATCATTTCTTGCACTTCTCCTAAACCTTCTGAGATTATTTTGCCACTTTCTATTGTAACCAATTTGCCCAATGGCTCTTTATATTCCCGTAAAATATTGCCAAATATACGAATAAGCTCACCACGTTTGGGGGCTGGAACCTTGCGCCAAGATAAAAATGCCTCATGTGCTGCCTCTATTTTACTTGTGGTTGTTTCCTTTGTATCTTCAACAATATTGCCAATTGTGCTACCATCAATTGGGCTGTAAACCTGCAAACCTCCCCCACTGTAAAGACTAAAATTAACGCCAATATCACTCATAATATTGTTTACAATATCTTGCATTTTTTCTACCTCTAACATATTTTTTGCTCCTGCCATTTGCATATTTTTCTCCTCCCCAATTTATGACTTTAACTAATAATAGATTTTTTCTGCTATAAAGGCAATGAATTCAAATAATACTAGACAAATAGTTTTTAAAAAGGCTAATCTCTAAGCTATGAAACAGTTAAAAACAGATACGAATAAAAAGAATAAAATTCGCCACCCTGAAAAACAGCACAAGGCTGACAGCGCGATTAAGAAAAAGCCTGCTTGGATAAGGGTAAAAGCGCCTGTATCCAAAACATATCATGAAACAAGAAAGACCATGCGTAATTTGCATCTTGCAACTGTGTGTGAAGAGGCTGCCTGTCCAAATATTGGTGAATGTTGGGACAGAAGGCATGCAACTTTTATGATTTTAGGCGAAATCTGCACAAGAGCTTGTGCTTTTTGTAATGTTGCAACGGGCAAACCAGATGATTTAGACCCGTATGAACCACTTAGAACTGCCATTGCAGTTGAAAAAATGGGGCTAAAACATGTGGTCATTACCTCAGTTGATAGAGATGACCTGCCAGATGGCGGGGCTGAGCATTTTATCAAAACTATAGAAGAAATTCGCAAAAAAAGCCCAAATACAACAATTGAGATTCTCACCCCCGATTTTAAAGGGAAAAAAGGTGCAATTGAGCTTGTTGCTAATGCTAAGCCCGATGTATTTAATCATAATTTAGAAACAGTGCCACGTCTTTATCCAACAATATGTGCTGGCTCTAGATATTTTACTTCTCTTTCTTTATTGCAAGAGGTTAAAAATATAAATTCTAACATATTTACAAAATCTGGAATTATGGTTGGGCTTGGGGAAAGTAAAGAGGAAGTCTTGCAAGTAATGGACGATATGCGCGCCGCTGGGGTTGACTTTTTAACTATTGGGCAATATTTGCAACCAACACCAAAACACGCGCCAGTTGACAGATTTGTCAGTCCTGAAGAATTTAAATCATATGAAAAAATTGCCCGTGCCAAGGGCTTTTTAATGGTATCTGCAACTCCGCTTACCCGTTCATCTTACCACGCAGATGCTGACTTTAAAAAATTACAAGAAGCTCGCAAAAAGCAAAATGCCTAAACTATCCACAAAAAAAATAGTACCCTACCAAAATCAGCAAATTTTTGAAGTTATGCTAGATATAGAAAAATATCCAGAAGTGCTACACTTTATCAAGGAAATAAATATCAATGAGAAATCAGAAAACCAAATCCTAGCAAGCGTTAAGGTTGGGATAGACGCTCTTAGCTTCTCCTATGATTGTAAAATAAAAAGCAAGCCTAACTCAAAAATAGAAATAATCGCAACCACAGGGCCTTTTGAACATTTATATGCTGTTTGGGAATTTAAAGAAATAACAGAGAATAAAACCGAAGTTAGCTGTTTTTTAGATTCAAAATTTAAATCCCAAACAATGGAGCTATTTGGTGGCAAAATATTTGCTTATAAATTTCAACAAGCTATAGAAGTTTTTGAAAGCTACTTAAAAAGACAAAATAGACAGCGTCCAAATTCTAATTAGATATTTTTTTGTCCTTGACTTCATCACTATCTTTAATATTTTTTTCCATATCTTGAGCGATTAGAGGTCTTGGCGTTTGCTCTAGCGGGTCTAATTCTGGTATCTTATCACCGCTGTTACTTACTTCTAAATTTTCAAATTTTCTAGCGGCTGAAAGTACATTTCTCTCAAGTGAGCCAACTGCCTTATTGTAACTTGTCATCGCACCTGCAAGCCCTTTGCCCAGTCTTTGCATATGTCCGCCAAAAACACTAATTCTTTTGTAAAGCTCTTTACCTAAGTCAGAAATCTCTCTTGCATTGTTGGCTAGTTTTTCTTGTCGCCAACCATAATGAACAGCCTTCAATAAAGAGATTAGAGTTGTTGGTGAGGCAGGCAATACACGGCTATCAATACCGACTTCCAGTAACTTTGAATCTCTCTCAAGCGCTGCACTATAATAACTCTCCCCCGGTAGAAACATTACCACAAATTCTGGTGTATCTAACTGCTCCCAATATGCTTTACTGCTAAGCTCTTTTATTCTGGCTCTAACCTGCACAGCGTGTCTGTTAAGCGCCTCAATTCTTTCATTTTCGCTAATGCCATCTTTTAAAGAGTCAAGATATGCATCAAGCGGCACTTTTGAATCAATGACAATTGATTTTCCACCTGGCATTTTAACAATAACATCAGGGCGAAGAGTGCCATCTTCTCCTTTAATGCTTTCTTGCATTGTGTAATGCACACCCTCTACTAACCCTGCCATCTCTAATGTGCGTTTTAGCTGTAGCTCTCCCCACTGCCCTCTTTGAGATGGAGAACGCAAAGCCTGCACCAAAGATGCAGTTTCACCACGTAATTTTTCTTGGTCTGCTTTCATAACCGATAAAAATTGTTTTAGCTCACCATATGCGCCTTGTCGTTCTTTTTCCAGCAGAGCAATTTTTTCATCTATTTTTGCTAAATTATCGCTAACTGGCTTGACCAAATCCGCAATTGCTTTTTGCCTTTTTTCAAGGTCGTAGCTTGCATTTTCTTGACTCTCTTTTAATTTTTCCTTAGCAAGAGCTAAAAAAGTATCACGATTAGCATTTAGTGCCTCTTGGCTCATAGCTTTAAAACTATCGCCCATTTTTTTGTTTAATTCATCTATATATTTTTCTTTTTCAGCTGCCATTTGCGTATAATGTTGCTCTGCCAGCTCCAATTTTGTTTGTAATTCTACCAGTTCTCTACCAGAGATTTTTTTTCTAAAAAATACTAAAAACAAAAAAGCTCCAAGCAAAAAACCACTTACAAATGTAATAGGTAAAATAAAATCTATGGAATAAGACATTCGCAGCTCCAAATTTAATCAAAATAACGATAATAACAAATTTTATATATATTATACTTATATAGCAAAGATTATTTCAGACATTTAACATATAATACTTGACTTCATATATAGTATTATGTATAATGCGCTAATGGAGAATAAAAAAGTGAGTGAAAATAAAATAGACGACGAACATAAAACAGATAGCAAATTAGAATATTATACAAAAAGCACTATCTTTCATACAATAAAAGCTGTTAGCAATAAAAAAAGCAGATATGCAATTACTGCACTTGCCACAATTGCGCCAATATATATGGCTAATGTAAATATCATACCGCCTTCAGATGCAGATACACAAGGCACTGAACAAAATGAAACTGTGTTAGATATTGTTAGCGATAAACAAACAAAAATTTTGCAAAAAATATCTAATTATCACGACCTACAAAAAACAGCTTCTACATATACAGACGATGCTAATTTTGATTTAGCCAGTAGCTTATTATCCTCCGAAAGACAGATAAATAATTTAGCCAAAGAATTTATGATAAGTGCACTTGCTAGCGGTTCTCAAGAAGAAGGAATTGCGATTTCAGAAGTTGAATTTAGACAAATGGCAAATGATATATTAAATAGTGACTTTACATTTGATAAAAATATTCAAGAAGCAATGGAATTTGCTGTAAAAAGTGCTGAGCATTTAGATGAGGCTCGCGCAATATCTATAATTCCTGAAAATATATCTAGTACAAATGAAGTTTTTAATCTAGTTGCCGCAAATATCAGTAAAAGGGCTCATGCTTTAGATAATTACGAAAATGATTTAACATTGATTGCCCCATTTGGTGGTGTTTTGTCATTTATGCTTGTAGGTTTAGGATTGACTTTCTTCAAAGACCAATTCAAATATATAAAAAAGCCTCAAAAACCAGACTTTATGAAGAAACATTAATATTTAAAATCTTCTTTATTAATAAAATAAAAATTTATATAAAAAATATTGACACTATATTTATAATTATGTATAATGGATATGCACAGTGGTTGTTTTTTCTATGAAAAATTTAGGGATTAAGTAAATGAACAAAAATGTAAAAGGTAAATTAGAATACTACGCTAAAAATACAGGCTATTATACAGCTAAAACTGTTAATAACTCTGTAGCTCAATGGACAATTGCAGCTGCTGCAACTGTAGCTTTGCCATATATGGGCTTTTCAAATGTAACTTACAAATCAGATGCAGATACACAAGGTACAGAACAAAGTGAAACTGTATTAAATACTGCATATAACCAACAAGGTGAGCTTTTAAAACAAATAGATGCCTATAAAAAATTACAAAAAAGACGAGCTGCATATAAGGATTTAGGAGCTGATGAAATAGCACTAGATTTAGTAGATGATATGCTAAAAATTGAAAATAAAATAAATGACTTATCTAAAGAATTTATGGTCGCAACACTAGCTAGCGGGTCTAAAGAAGATGGAATTGCCATTTCAGAGGTTGATTTTAGACAAATAGCTAATACTATACTAGATAATGGTGACTTTGCACTTGATGCAAATATTTATACGGCAATGTTTGATGCTGCAAAAAATGCCGAGCATTTAGATGAAGCACGTGCAACTGTTAGTATTCCAAAAAATATAAATAATACTGACTTAATATTTAATAATGCCGTTAATGCTATCAGCAAAAAAGCAGATGATATGGATGATAAACAAGCAAGTTTAGCATTTTTTTCCCTATTTTTAGGAGCGCCATTTTCGTTATTCTTAGTTGCTAATATCCTATATTTGACTAATAAAAAAACAAAACACATGCAAAAACCTAAAAAACCAGACTTTATGAAGACACATTAATTTTAGAAGGAAAAGAAAAATGAGTGAAGAAACAAAAACTAAATTAGAATACTGGGCTAAAAATACAGGCTATTATACAGCTAAAACTGTTAATAACTCTGTAGCTCAATGGACAATTGCAGCTGCTGCAACTGTAGCTTTGCCATATATGGGCTTTTCAAATGTAACTTACTGGTCAGATGCAGATACACAAGGCACTGAACAAAATGAAGTTATATTAAATCAAGTAAGCTCAATACAAGAAAACATAATAGAAAAAATATCAAATTATAATAAAATGAAGAAAAAACAATCTGCATATGAGCAGTTAGGTGATAGAGAGTCTGCAATAGAACTTGCTGATGATGTGTTAAGAACACGCTACGAAGTAAATGATTTAGCTAAAGAATTTTTTGTGGCTACACTTGCTAGTGGAACTCAAGAGGATGGTATTGCCATTTCAGAAACCAGTTTACGAGAATTGACAGGCGATATGAGAAAAGCTGATTTCCCATTCAATAAAAATATTAAAGATGTAATAGATGAAACCCACAATTTTGCTGAACATATTGATGAGGCACGCGCTACTGTCAAACTTCCTAAAAATATTAAGGATATAGACACTGTATTTAAAACAGTTGCAACAAAAGTATCCGATACAGCCGCAGGAATGAATG
>JALTWL010000110.1 GCA_027047045.1 Micavibrio sp. | reverse complement strand
CTTTTATATAGATCAATAGGAATTAAATAAGAAAAAGATGAGTACGAGCAAGCAATTGAATTTGGAAAATATATGGCTGATCAATTTATAAAATCATTATATGGTTTATTAAAATACAATAAAAATAATTCAATTTTTCGTATTACATATATTGATTAAATTTTATTTATTGCTTTATACTTCTCATTTAACGTCAAATGAGCGTATCTCTGCGTAATTTTGACATCAGTATGGTTTAAGAGCTCTTTAACAACATATAAATCAACACCTTTTCTAATTAGCTTTGTAGCAAATGTATGCCTTAAATCGTGAAATCTAAAATTAACAATGCCCGCCCGCTTCAATGCATTTTCAAAAGCTGTTCTTATACTAACAACCGGTTTTCCATTTCTATGAAAAACAAGGTCTATGTCTGCATTGCCCTCTTTCCTTTTTAAAAGCATATCTTTTAATACAGGATGCATTGGAATTGAATGGTATCTTTTATTTTTAGTCTGTTCAGGAAACAGGATTATAAGATTATTTTCAAAGTCTATATTTTTCCATTTAAGTCCTAAAATTTCGTTCTTTCTCAGTCCAGTATACAATGCAGTTAATACAATGTCATGAACAAGAGGATTTATCTTTAAAGCATCTAAAAGCCTTTTTCCTTCATCCTCTGTCAGAAATCTTATTCTACTGTTATCAACACCTCTAATAATAATAGTTTTCCTGTAGAGTGGATGACTTTCTATCCATTCAAACTCTACAGCCCTATTTATCATTGTAGAGATAAAGCGTAGCTCTTTGTTTAATGTATCATCTTTTATGCCTTCCTGCTTTCTAATAAGTTTATACTTTTCAATATGGTGCATTGTAAGCTGGGAAATTTTAATTGAACCTTTGATATGGCGCAGTATTATTTTTGCAATTCTTTCGTATCTTTCGTAAGATGAGCGTCGTCTGTGGGTTTTATACCATATAAGAAACTTATCTATGAGTTTCTCCAAGGTAATATCTTTTTTCTTTTTCAATTTAATTTCTTTTTCTTTATCCCATTCACCACTTAGAACCTTTATTCTAAGTTCCTCTGCAAGTTTTCTC
>JALTWL010000109.1 GCA_027047045.1 Micavibrio sp. | reverse complement strand
CGTCTATGTTCGGTAGCAAAGAGATTAAATCTAATGATACATCTTCCTTTAGCAAATGGACAGGTATGTTAAACAGATTTGAAAAACAATTAGCATCATATTCTGCAACTAGCGCCTCACCAAAATTACAAATGTGGAAACAACAGCTATCTTCATTAAAAAACAAAGATATAGAACAACAAATTAAAGTGATAAATGAATACATAAATAAAGTTAAATATATCTCCGATAAAAATAATTGGAATAAAGGCGATTATTGGGCAACTCCAATAGAGTTTTTTAGCCGTGGTGGTGATTGTGAAGATTACGCCATTGCTAAATATGCCTCTCTTAAAGTGCTTGGTATGCCCGAAGAACGCATGAGAATTGCAATTGTTAAAGATACTATAAAAAATATACATCATGCACTACTTATTGTATATGCCCCAAATGGTAGCACCTATGTTTTAGACAACCAAGTGCAAGCCACAAAAAAACTAGAAAATGTAAAAAGATATAGACCTATTTTTTCTATAAATCAAAAAAGTTGGTGGTTACATAAAACACTTCGTTCTTAATTATAAAGGAGAGATATATTGGATAAAAATAATGATAACGGCAAGGACAATGCCGAAGATAGCATCATGAAAGAATTAGTAAATAAAGAAGATGATTCTGGCTTTATAATGCTGGTCAATATGAATATAGACAATAAGGATTATTGGGCTTATTTGATGGTGCCTGCTAGAAATTATGATAGTTTTATGGAGGCTCAATCCAAAGGACTTTGTAATATAAAAGAATATGGTGATATAGTAGAATGGGGTGAAGGAACAGAACCTCCAGCAGATATATTAAAAAATTTAGAAAAAGAATATGGTATAATGCCTGAAATATCAAATAATCTGCACGAAATGGAAAATACATTAGAAGAACAAATGGAAAGAATGGGAAGAGGAAAAGCCAAGTAGTTAATAAAAGCTAACACCATTTAATTGGTTTTACTAGCTAGTTTGGTCCTTAATTCTTGTATTAGTGCCATATTACCATCTATTAAATCATTATTATTAGATATATCACGTGCTTGTTTTAAACCCTCTAATGCTTCTTTAAATTTACCTTGCTCTGCCAAATTTAGAGATAAATTATTCATAACAATAACAGGATTTCCATTCCAACCATCTAAAGCTTTTCTATAATATTTTTCTGCATCTTTATGTTTACCCTCTGCTGAGAGTAATAATGCCTTATAATGACTAACCCTAGGCGGCAGTGTCTTTTTGTTTTTTTTATCCAAAATCTTACCTAAAGCTGTATTTGCTTTTGAAAATTCTCCCGCCTCTATTGCAGCTGCTACATATTCTAGTAAAGTTTCAATATCAACATTTGTCTTTAAATTAACCAATGGTGATAATATTGTTATCGCCTGTTTTGGATAGCCTGACTTCCTAAGAGATTTCGCATATTTAACAGCTATAGTCTTATCACTAGTATTTCTGGCATATAATCTTTCATATAGAGCCATAGATTCAAGTGCATTTTTTTTTGTAATATCTTCTCTTGATTCTATTGCCTTTTGATATTTAGAAACATCTATCTTAGATGAATAATGACCATTTGTATGACAGCCAGATAGAAACAATGATGGCAATAACCCAATAGCAATAATTTTTAAAGCAACTATTTTATTTATTTTACCCATAAAAAACATATTCTCACATTCAATAATGATTTAAGTTTTAAGAAAATATCACTGCCCAACCCCATCATCAGTTAAAATAGATGGTGGTATATTCGGTACAGAAGAACCAGCCCCCCCGCCAGTAGCTGTGTTTTCAGGAGATGCTGTAAATACCTGATAACAACCATCAGGACAGTAATAAACAGAACTTGGAACACAACCCTCTACACTACCGTTACATATTCTTTGTATGCGTACATATTTATTTTTTCTATCTGAAACAATAATATCACGTTGCATAATCATATTTCCATTTCTATCCAATACACTAAAAGATGTCGCCCCAGGTGTTGCTGGTACTATTACAACAATTCTAGGAGTATCCAGAAAAACACTGGCATGTACTGGATTTGCAACAATCACACTGCCAGCATCTTTATTTAAATGTATGATTTTAGATTCGTTAGGAGTTAAACGAATAGCAGCATCTAAAGATTGAGCATAAGCCGAAACATTGCCCACCATCACAAATAAAAACATCATGAACAAACATAAAAATCTACTAAAACAGTAATGTAGAAAAGAAAACATTGTGCATTATCTCCAAAAAGAATGAGGGACACCTCACCTAAATATATGATGCTATTAAACCGTAGCAAAAGTCAATATATATATTTCTAATAAATAAAAAAAACCTACCCGAAAATATCTAGTAGGTTTCTTTTATTTGTATTCTAAATACGTAAATATTATTTACGTAAAGAACTATTAAATTCTTCATCTGCAGGTGATTCGTGCTTGACTGCATCATGTGTATGAGTATCAACAATCATAGAATCACCAGCTGTACGACCAGCAGACATAGGTGTCCAAGCATCATCTGTTGCACAGCCAGAAATCGCAAAAGCAGAAACTAAAACCATTACTGTAAGAAATTTTTTCATTATTACTTCCTTTCATCATTACTTTATTAAAATAAAGTCTTTAAAACTAAAAATATTAAAACAATTGCCGTAGCATCACTGTTACCTATTTAAAGGTTTACTATATAATATAGATTTAGTCTAGCCATAAAATCAAACTTTTTATATATAAAATAATATTACAGTTGACATAATGCAAGATATGGTATATAAAGTTATTATAGAATTAATAAAGATTGTAATTAAAAAATAAAGAGGTTGAATTATGTCCATTACGCAATGTCCATATAAGTTGCTCGGTGTAGATAGAGATGCAGATGCAAATACTATAAAAAAAGCTTATCGCAAGCTAATGATGAAATATCATGAAGATAGGGTAACTAATCAAGTTAAATCTAAGGGATTAGATGGAACACCTGAGGGTGAGCAAATGATTGAAGATGCAAAAAATAAATCTGCAAGCTTAAATGTTGCTGAAAATATTTTAACTGATACAACGGAATATGAAACTGATAGTGGTAAAAAATATACAAAACGTGAAGTATATGACAAATATGGACATGATGGATTAGAGTTATTACAAAATGGTAATGACCCAGCCCAAGCTGGAGTTGGTAACGCCAGAAGTAAGCATAGCTGGGAACAAGCTGTTGATATATTTGGTGGCAGGAAAGACCCAACCGAAGATATGGATATTGAAGATATATTAGGTGGCACATCTAGACCAAAACGAAAAGAACGTAAAGTAGATGATATACTCAAAGATGCTAAACGTGCAGATGATAGTCGCTATGACTCTGATATAGATGAGCTGTTAGATGAAACACGCAATCAAACAAGGCGAAGAAGAAAAGAAAAATACACTAACACTAACACAAATAGCAAAACATCAATTGACGATATAACAGATAAATTGGGTGGTTTTTTTGATAAAGCCAAGAAAAAAGCAGAAGGAATACTTACAAACACTGGGGATACTAATCCCAACAATAGCAAATCACTAGATAAGGTTGCATCTGATATTATAGAAGTTGTCGGAGAACTTGCCGCTAGTGGAGGTAATTTGTCAAAAGAAGACTTAACCAGTATAATCACAAAACTAACTAACATTGCCAGTGAAATAAAAACTACTCCTGCACCCAAAAAAGGCTCTAGATTTGACCTGTAGCCATATAAAGACTAGTAATCTACCCTCATAAAATACAACCCTTCAGCAGGGGCAGTTTTTGCCCCCTTGCTTCTATCTTTTAAAGTCAGTAACTCTTTCATTTTTTCTGGAGGATATTTTTTTTTACCAATTTCAACTAAATTTCCAACAATATTTCTAACTTGATGATATAAAAATGATTTTGCCTCTACCCATATTTCTATATATTGCCCATTAACTAAATGAAAATTGCGATAAGTAATAATTTTGATATTATCTATGGTTCTAATTGGAGAATTTGCTTGGCAACCACTAGCTCTAAAGCTTGTAAAATCATGTTTTCCTATTAAATATTGACTTGCTTTTTGCATGGCATCTGTGTCTAATTCCTTTTTAATCTTCCATACTCTATTTTCATCAACAGCTAAAATTGCCTGCCTATTGGCAACAACTCTATAGCAATAAGTTCTTTTTTTTGCTGAAAAACGAGCATGAAAATCATTTTGAATTTTTTTTGCATTTAAAATTGCAATACCTACATATCCAAGCTCATATAATTTTGTATTTGTTCCTTCAATAATAGATTTTTCTGTAAAGTTTCTATCAATATCAAAATGCGCCACCTGTCCCAAAGCATGTACGCCAGCATCAGTTCTGCCCGCGGCATGCAAATTAACATGTTGTCCACCAAGTGAATAAATTGCGTCTTCTATGGATTGCTGTATTGAGCTACCATATTTTTGTCGTTGCCAACCAGAATAACCACTTCCATCATATTCTATAGTTAATTTCCAACGATAACTCATATTTAGCTTATTTCTTTGAAAAATAAATAATTATTATTTTTTAGCTTTATCTGATAATTTTTCTATTTCTTTTTTTACTAAATTTTCTACTAAATCTGGTAGATTGCTATCTAACCACTCTTTTATCATGGGACGCATAAGCTCTCTTGTTATTTGCTCTAAAGTTACTCTACCTGGTGGTGTTACAAATTCTGAGGTTCTTTCGTCTTCAACATATACATTATCAGCTAACTTAGCAAAAGAGTCAATTGCAGCTTCTTCTGTAACATCAGACATAAGAGAATTATTATCTTCTTCATCTTCTATTTCCTCCATTACTATATCTGCAATATTTTGGACATCTTCTGTCATATCACCTTCTATATCAGCGGGAGTGTAGTCATCTTCTTCTTTAGGTAGCTCTACATCGCCTGCTTTGTCTTGTGGTTCTTCTTCTGTTTCTAATTCACCACCATCAACATCTTCTACAACATCACTTAATACTAGAACTTCTTCTGTTTTTGTATTTTCTTCTGTCATATCACCTTCTATATCAGCGGGAGTGTAGTCATCTTCTTCTTTAGGCAGTTCTACATCGCCTGCTTTGTCTTGTGATTCTTCTTCAGCTTTTAATTCCAAATCACCTGTGCTATCTTTTTGTTCTTCTTCTGTTTTTAATTCACCGCCATCTTCTATCTTTTCTTCATCTTCATCAGATATAATTTGTCTGATAGATTCTAGTATATCTTCAATTGATGGTTCTTGTTCTTCTGTTTTCTTATCTGTCATATCAATAATTCTTTTAGTTAATTAACCTTAAAAAATAATCATAACTTATTTTTTATAAAAAAAAAACACCTGTTATAACATATTATTTTTCTAAATATAAATAAGCCCCATTCTAATTGCTTGCATTACAGCATACACCCTAGATGAAGTTGAGAATTTTTTCATGATATTTCTAAGATGGAATAAAACTCCATCTTCTGATAGCCCTAAAATAACACTAATTTCCCAAGTAGTTTTTCCTTGTGCACACCATTTTAGGATTTCGGCCTCTCTATTTGTTAATTGAATATCATAATTTTTTATTTCATTTTTTTCTTTTTCAAGTGCTGTATAAGAAATATAAAATTGTTGGCAAGCTATATTCAATAAGGCTAATTCATTTTTTGAAGGTGGTTTTATTTTTTCACTACTTGCAACTCCTATTCCTGCCATTTCTCCCATTGGGCCTCGCATTGGAAAGGCTGCACCTCTGTTAAGACCTGCTTCTTTTGCCTCATTCATACATTTTTCTTGTTCTTTGCTAAGTTTTATATATTTTTCAATATCCGTCCATAAAAAATTAGCTGGAGCTTGAAATACATATTGTCTAACTGGGTCTATATCTTGATAATTTTTTTCATTATAATGTGCCATCCAATCATCTGGATAGTTACGCATTAGTCCATGTCCTGCAGCTCTACTAATTGTTGTATGGTCTGTCATCAAGCTAAATAATATACGATCAAAACCATAATATGCCATTAGCTGTTTTAATATAGAAAATAGCTCTTTGGAATTAGAAGCTTTATTAGTTTTTTCTATAAAAGATAAAATATCCATAATTAACTTAAAGTTATTGAAATGCAACTTCACTAAAACTACGAAGTTTACGGCTGTGCAATCTTTCTACACCTAATTTTCTTAAATTTTCCATGGCGATAAGGCCTATTTTTAAATGTTGATCTACTCTAGCTCTATAAAAATCGTCAGCCATACCTGGTAGTTTTAACTCTCCATGCAAGGGTTTGTCTGATACACAAAGCAATGTGCCATATGGTACCCTAAATCTAAATCCGTTAGCAGCAATAGTTGCTGATTCCATATCAAGCGCAATGGCTCTACTTTGGCTAAAATGTTTAAATAATTCTTCTTGATCTCTGAGTTCCCAGTTTCTATCATTGATTGTTGCAACTGTGCCTGTTCTCATTATACGTTTAAATTCGTAATCATCCATACCTGTAACCTGACACATTGCAGCCTCTAAAGATAATTGTATTTCTGAGAGTGCAGGCAGTGGCACTGTTAATGGTAAGTCTTTATCTAAAACACCATCTTCCCTTATATAGCCATGTGCAAGGACGTAATCTCCCAAGCTTTGTGAATTTCTAAGTCCTGCACAATGGCCAAGCATCATCCAAGCATGAGGTCTTAAAACTGCCACATGGTCAGTTATATTTTTTGCATTAGATGGTCCAACCCCTATATTTATCATTGTAATACCAGAGCCATCAGCTCTTTTTAAGTGATAAGCAGGCATTTGGGGAATTCTATCCATTGGCTTTCCTTCAACCAATTTGCCAGTTTTAATATCTAAATTTGCGTTATATGTAATATAATTACCTGGCTCAACAAATGTAGTGTAATGTTGTCTTTGTTTTTTTAACTTTGGGTTATCAGTAAAGCTCATCAATTCATGTCCGTATCGGATAAATTCATCTATATAAAATTGATAGTTAGTATATAAAATAAAATTTTGTACATGTTCAGCAGAGCTGCCTGTGTAATGTTTTAGCCTTTGTAGGCTTAAATCCACTCTAGGTGCTGTAAATAAAGCCAAAGGCATTACTCCATCATAGTTGCAAGCATCATGAAAAGTGCCATTAGCAATTTTATCATCCATTGCGCTTAAATCCGGCAAATCAAATAGTTGGGGCAACATTTTTAATTGTTTTTCATTTAAATTTGCCTCTAGGTGAAAATCATCTCCCAACGCAAAATGCAGTGGTATCGGGGTATTACTTATTCCAACTTCTAATTTTATATCTTTATGATTCTCTAGCAGTAAAGACATTTGTGTTTTATAATAAAAATCGAATATATCTGGTCTAGTTAAAGTTATACGATAAGTTCCAGGAACAGATACAAAGCCATAAGAATGTCTTCTATCAACCGATGGTTCTGTTTTTGTTGTAATTTGTAAATACGGATAATATGCAGATATATGTTCAGAAGATACATTCTCCCCATCAACAAAAGCTAAGAATTTCTCTCGCAAATATGAAATATTATTATTGTATAATTTTTCTATATATTTGAATGCTTTTTCTGAGTCTTTAAAAAATTTACGACCACGACTTCGCTTAAATGACATAATTGATTACCTGTTTTTATATGATTAGAAATATTTCAATTAGATAGGTTAGCATATTTTTTTTATAAATATTAAAATAATTTTATAAATAGCTCTACAATTAAACTCTTGACAGATATTTGTTAGATAAAGTACTGTTCCACTCGCAGGGGCATTGATGATTTTTATTTCTTGCTTTTACTTGCTGGTTTGTTGAAGTATTTTACCATTAACTTATATTTATTTGGATAGAGCTTTAAAATTTAATGGACATAAAAAATATGGATAAAACACCAGAAGAATTAAAACAAGAGATAGAAATTGCAAAGGCTGGTAACGCAGAGGATGATTCGTCTAAAAATAACAAATCTGCAATACCAGCATCAGGTGCTAGATTAGCAATTAGGGCTGCAACTGATATGGTGGCGGCTCTTGTTGTAGGTGGGGCTTTGGGTTATGGTCTTGATAGTTGGCTAGACACAACGCCTTGGTTTATGATAATTATGTTCTTTCTTGGTGCGGCAGCGGGTTTTGTAAATATTTACCGTTCTCAAACAGGACAAGAATATAAAGTTGGTATGGGTTCACTTGATAGTGATAAAAAAGATTAGCTTTAAAGGAGTAATTAGAAGTGGCAGGACCTTTAGCACAATTTGAAATTCATAAAATAGTTCCAATGGAAATTGGTGGTATTGATATTTCTTTTACACAATCTTCTCTTTGGATGATGATTGCTGTTGCTTGTACAGCTATTATTATGGTTGGTGGAATGTGGTCAAAATCAATTATTCCTGGTAGATTTCAAAATTTAGCAGAAATGTTTTACGAATTTATTGCAAGTGTTATTCGGGATTATCTAGGCAGTAAAGAGGGAAGCAAATATTTTGCCTTTGTATTTACAATTTTTATGATTGTTCTTATGGGGAATTTGCTTGGGCTTCTCCCCTATTCTTTTACTTATACTAGCCATATAATTGTTACAGGAGCTTTAGCTTTATTGGTATTTTTCACAGCAACTCTTATTGGTATATTCAAGCATGGCTTGCATTTCTTTTCACTATTTTTACCAAAAGGCTTGCCTCTTGCTATGGCTCCTTTAATTGTAGTAATTGAAATTATTTCATATCTATCACGTCCGCTTAGCTTGTCTGTTCGACTATTTGCAAATATGGTCGCAGGGCACACGATGCTTAAAGTGTTCGCTGGTTTTAGTGTAAGCATGGTGGCAAGTGCCTCTGTTGGTATAAATATAATTGGGCTTTTACCTACATTATTAAATGTAGCCTTACTTGGATTAGAGCTAATGATTGCATTTATCCAAGCCTATGTTTTCGCGGTTCTTACATGTATTTATTTAAGAGATGCAATTGAGTTGCATTAAATGAAAAAACTTGCTAAAAACTGCGATTGGAATATTTTTTAAAGTAACTTAAATTAACAAAAACAAAACGAAAGGATATAAAAAATGGAAGCAGATGCTGCAAAACTAATTGGTGCTGGTCTTGCTGTTATACCGCTACTTGGGGTTGGTGTAGGACTTGGTATTTTATTCTCTAGCATTATCAATGTTATGGGACGCAATCCATCGGCTGCAGAATCAGTTAAAGGGGTAGGACTTTTCTACTTTGCTTTGATTGAAGCGATTGGCCTATTTGCTCTTGTTATTGCTTTATTACTATTGTTTGTATTCTAATTTTAAGAATTACTACAAAATATAAATTGCAATATATAAGAAAGTTTAAATAATTGAGTTATAGAAATGCGGAAAGTTCAAATGGTTAATACTGGATATATTTATACAGCATTGATAATGTCTGTTGTGGCTTATGTGCCAAATCTTGCCTATGCAGCTGATAAATTAGATGAAAAACATACTGCAAGTGAAGGAACAGGCAACTTTCCGCAATTCGATCCTAGCTCTTATGCAAGTCAAATATTTTGGTTAACAATAGCATTTTTTGCGATTTATTTTATACTTGCAAAACTTGCTATCCCCAAAATTGCCAATGTAATTGATGTCCGTAATACTCAAAAAACAAATGACCTTACAAATGCAGAACAGCTAAATAATGAAGCTGAAGAAGCTTTAAAACAATATGAAGATACTATTGCAGAGGCTCATGATAAAGTACGCAATATCTTGCATGAAACAAAAGAAGATATTTTAGAACAACATAATACAAAATATGATAATTTTCAAAAAGATGCTCAAATTAAGCTTGATAAAACAGAGGAAAATATCAAACAAGCCATATCTGATGCTATGAATGATATAACAATATATGCTGCAGATTTAGCAAAATTTACTACACAAAAATTTGGTTTAGAAAATATATCTAATGATGATATTCAAAAAACTGCTAAATCTGTTTGGAAGAAAGAAGGAGAAAATTTATGACTGGCGCAGAAGAACATACAGGTTTTTTCTCTCATGCTATTAACTGGGTTTCTATATCTATAATCTTATTTGGTTTTGTGCTTTACAAATATGCACGTAGACCTTTTTTTGATATGTTAGATAGCAGAACTGATAAAATTAAAAATGAACTTGAAGAAGCTGAAAGATTGCGCATTGAGGCACAAGAATTATTGGCCAAATATCAAAGAAAACATACAGATGCTGTCAAAGAGGCTGAACAAATTATAGCTGATGCTCAAAAACAAGCCTTAGAAATGAAAACTGTTGCAGAAAAAGAACTAAAACAAGAAATGGCAAGAAAAGAGCGTCTGTTTAGTGAGCGTATAAAACGTATGGAACATGATGCAGTTCAACAAGTGCGTGATAAAATTATTGATATATCAATAAAAACATCTGAAGAATTACTACAGCAAAATATTCTTAAAAATCAAGAAACTGCAAAAAAGATAACTGATACATCACTTGAAATAGTTGCTAAAAATATTCATAAAGCCGCATAAAATATATTTATATAATTTTATTTATAAGCAAATTTATATTATAGCTTTATGACTGTATATGTATCTTACTTTGTGTTCACCTACATACTTGCTTGACATAATCGCAGAAATTTGTTACTATCGCATGGTAATAACTTTTGTTATGTATTAGTTGTAAGAGGAAAAAATAAAATATTTGGTATTTTTAATCGTAAAACTAAGGCTGAAAAATTATTTGAGGCAATTACAGCAGGAAAAACAGCAAAAGCACTTAGACTTATCGCTAAAATGAATGACTTCAGTCAGCAAGATAACAATGTTTTTACTGCTTTGATGCGGGCAATTAAAGAGGGTAATACTGAAATAGCAGAAAAACTAATTGATAAAATAGACGATTTCAGTCAGCAAGATACTTTGTGGGGAGACAATGCTTTAATGATAGCGATTGAAAAAGGTGAAGACCAAATTGCGGAACGGCTAATTGATAAAATGGATAATATCAATCAGCAAGATAACAATGATTTTACTGCTTTGATGTGGGCAATTCAGAAAAATAATACTGCTATTGCCAAAAAGCCTAGTGCAAAATAAAACTAGCTAAATTTTAAAATATTATGAAAAATGATTGATGCGCTATATTGAATTATGTATAATGCATATTATTGTTAGATATAATTTTTAGCTGGTAGGTAAAAATGACAGATATTAGATATAAAATTGATAGAGTAAAACATAAATTTGCAAAGGCAGTTATTAAAAATGAAAATTTAGCTACGGTAACAACTGCTTTTTTAGGTGGCTTTATTGGATATGTTGCTTTAGATAAAACAGAAGATAATATTGCAACAAATAGCGCAAAGCAAGTTGTTGCAGAGCTTAAATTAAAATATATCTAAATTATCTGAACAATCCAAATATCTTAGATATGTTAAAAGCCTTATTGTCCAAAATGGCAAAGTTCCATTTTCTAAACAAGAAATAAAAAATATGGAGTTTAATTTTAACAATACAGCCAACCAAATTTTTACAAGGCTATTAACAAATAATAATCTATCAGAGGCACAAGCAAGTGAGCTTCAGCATCTAGTATCACAGGATGTTTTACCACAATCTGTTAGCTATAAATATAAAAATAGCTATGATTTCGGCTTTTTAAAAGAAACAAGACAAAAAGGTCTTTATATGATTAGAATAGTTTTAGTATTGTGATATTTTCCTTTCAACTTTTTTATGCGTATGGGAAAGATTGCAACATGGGCAGAAAATACGCCTCAAAAAAAATCACCGTCATAGAAAAAATAAGATTTGAACATTAACAAATATGTTGGTTTGCAAGATTGATAGCATCTGCTATTTCTTGCCATTGTTGTTTATTTTTTGCCCCCAATAATAAAGATTGATGTGGTTTTTGGGTGGGAATAAACTCCCTTCCATCTACATAGGCTATATAACAACCAAGCTCTGCAACCAATAGTGAACAACCAGCATTATCCCAAGGAGTAATAGTATTCCATAAGACAAAATCAGCCTCCCCCTTCATGAATTTTAATGTTATATGAAGGGAACAACGAATTCTGGATAATTTTCCAAAATGGCCTTTTAATTTTACCAATTGTGAATGCCCAACAAGCCCATGCATATTTGATATTTTCTTTTTATCATTTTCTTTGTTAAGTGATATTTTTTGATGTTTATCGTTAAAAACCCCTTTTCCTTTTATGGCGTAATAACACTCATCTTTTGGTGCATCATAACAAAATCCAATTTCTGTTTTGCCATTTTTTAACATGGTTATCAAAATACCAAAATTTTCATTACCTGTTTTATAATTATATGTACCATCAATTGGGTCTATTAGCCAAATTGTTGATTTTTTATCTAAAAGATTTAGTATAGTTTCATCTTTTGCTACAGCCTCCTCCCCCACAACTAGGCTGTCAGCTACGGCTTCTTTTAGCAATTTTGTAAATGCAGCTTCAGAATTTTCATCTGCTATTGTTACAAAATCATCAGGACTTTTTTCACGGATATCGCTAGTTTTTAAATTCTTAAAAAGTGGCATTACCTCAGTTTTTGAAACATATCTAATTATTTCAATTATTTTATTTATATCTATTTGTTGCATTTTCTTCTTCTATTTTATTGTTGTTTAATTGGATTTTAATTTTAATATCTGGATATTTTTTTTGAAACTGATTTATATTTTTATCTGACATAGTGGCGGTAATACAAGTTATATTTTCTCTATCACTTCTTGTCTTAACATATCCGTTGTTATATATCCAGCTAATAGATGCTCCATATTTAACCATATCTATATCAAATATGGCAAGTTTATCATCGCGACTTAAAAATTCATCAATTTTATATAATAATTTTTCTAATCCATCATTATTAACCGCTGATATTGCAAGTTTTTTATCTTCGCGTAAACACATATTAACAAAATAATCTTTTTGTTCTTCTGTTAGTAAATCTATTTTATTAAAAATTTCAAAGACTCTTTCATCTTCATCAATATCTATATTCATATCTTTTAGTATTTTCTCTACACTTTCACGCTCTATTTTAGAGTCTGGGTTTGTTGTATCTCTGATATATAAAATTATATCTGCATATTGTACTTCTTCTAAAGTTGCTCTAAAAGCTGCAACCAAATGAGTTGGAAGATTTGATATAAAACCAACTGTATCAGATAAAATCACCTTTCTACTAGAAGGCAATTTTACAAGTCGCATTGTTGTATCTAATGTTGCAAATAATAAATCTTTAGCAAAAACATCCGCACCTGTTAATTTATTAAATAATGTAGATTTACCAGCATTTGTATAACCAACTAAAGCAACAACAGGAAATGGCACTTTTTTACGTGAGCTTCGTTGTAATTGCCTGTTGTTTCTTACATGCTCTAGTTGTTTTTTTAATTTAACTATTCGCTCTCCAATTAAGCGCCTATCTATTTCAATTTGTGTTTCACCAGGACCACCTACAAAGCCAAAACCACCTCTTTGTCGCTCTAAATGTGTCCATGACCTAACCAATCTTGAGCGTTGAAAATCTAAGGCTGCAAGTTCTACTTGTAATTTACCTTCTTTGGTTCTAGCGCGCGCCCCAAAGATTTCTAGTATCAAGCCTGTTCTATCTATTACCTTACTATTCCATATTTTTTCTAAATTACGCTGTTGTATTGGGCTAAGAGAACAATTAACAAAAACAAGTCCTATTTCTTTGCCCTCTGCTATATCTTTAACTTTATTTATTGCCCCTTGCCCAAATAGACTAGCTGGCTTTATTTTTCTAACTGGAATAATTAAAGCTTCTTGCACATCAAGTTCAAGTGCCATTGCAAGTCCGATAGCTTCACTTAAGCCACTCTTATCCGAAACAACAATATCACTATTGCCATTTGCTATGCTTTTATCAAAAATTGGGTGTATTACAACTATTTTTTCTGACACTGAAAGCTATATTTCACCCCATTTTAAATATTTATTATTCTATCTCTGTTGTATCTGAGTTAGGTATATTGTCATTATATAAACTTATCTGACTAGCCGGCATAATAGTTGACACAGCATGTTTATATATAAGCTGAACTTGTTGTTCTCTTTTCAATAAAATAGAAAAATTATCAAACCAAGTAATCACACCTTGTAATTTAACACCATTCACTAAAAAAACGGTAACTGATGCTTTTTCTTTACGAACAGTATTTAGAAACTTATCCTGTAAATTTTGTTGTTTATCTGACATAATATTTTAATCCTTTATATAAAATGTGTATAATATATTTATTTAAACTAAACCATAGTATCTATTATAAGATAATTCTAAAGAATTATCTACACTGTGTTTTAGATATAATCAAGTATATTTATTTATAAAATTGCTTAAAAATAAAATTAGTAAATGTTTGGCAACAATTAAAACTAATATGTGGCTCTATATTATTTAACATATCTTCGGGCGGTATTTTTGTTTTTATCATAACAGCAGTACAGCCCCCGATATGTGCACATTTCATATCTGTGTGACTATCACCCACAAACCAAATTTCAGTTCCAAGTGATAATTTACTAGGTTTTAATACTTCTTTCAAAGCCGCTATATCAGGTTTATCAACTATATAATCACCTGCGCCAATGACCTTAGAAAAGCAACTATCTAGTCCAAGTTTTATAATTTCTTTTCTTAAGTAATTACCTCTTTTATTGCTAAGAACTGCTAGATATAAGTCATTCAGTGCTGCTAATTTTTTAATAGCCTCTACTGCGCCTTCTATTGGTTCTGGTGCATCTTTTAGAGTTTTATTTAAAAATTTATAATAAATATCTGAGGCTTTTTGCCAATCATCTCCAAAGATTTTAGGAAATACATCACGACCAGAAGCCCCCAAATTTCTTAAAGCTTCATTTTCGCTCCATGTATCATATCCCATATATTCCAATGTTTTATTCATAGAATATACAACGCGCCACCAATTGTGGGTAATAGTATCGTCCCAATCAAATATAATTGCTTTTGGTTTTGGTAGATTTATTTTTATATTCATAAATAATCAGCCTCTAGAGAAGAAAACAACTCTTCTATACGTTTAATTTGATTATGGGCAGTTAACAACACTACTCTATCATTTGGTTTAATCATAACATCTCTATGAGCTATAATCACCTCCCCTTCTCTAATAATTGCTCCAAAAATTGTATTATCAGGTAATTTTATGGATTTGAGAGGTTTATATAATAGAGCCGTTGCTATATCTGGTACTTCTATTTCTATTACTTCAGCAAAATCATCTCTGAGGCTGGCGGCTGACCTTATTCTACCATGTCTAACATATCTTAAAATAGTAGAAATTGTAATTGCTCTTGGATTAACAACCGCGTCAATACCAAGTGATGATGCTACAGAAATATAAGTATTATTAGACAACAAAGAAACAGTTTGTTTACAACCATATTCATGAGCCAAAACTGACGCTAAAATATTACTTTCATCATAGTCAGTAATTGCAATAGTTGCCTCAGTATAGCCGATATTTACCTCCTCTAAGATTTCTTTTGTCAAAGCATCACCGTGCATAACCAAAACATTAGGGAGTATCTCTGAAACTTGTCTTGCTCTTTGTTCATTGCGCTCTATCATACGAACCACGATGTCTGGAAATTCTTTATATAATTCCTGTGCTAGCCTAACACCAATTTGACCACCACCAATAATTAAAATTCTTCTAGCTTCCTTTTCTTCATGTCCAAATGCTGCCATAGTTCTTATCATATGTTCATTTGCGACAACAAAATATACTTCATCTCCTGGAAATACTTGGTCTAAATCATTATCTGGAATAATTTTTTCATCACCTCTAATAATTGTCATAATTTTAAATTTCAAATCAGGAAAAAGCGCATATATTTGCTTTATTGGAGTATTTAAAACTGGACAATTTTCATGACATACAACACTAACTATTTTCATAGCATCATATGCAAGTGGGATAACGTTAAAGCTTCCAGGATTTCTAATGCGCTCTATTATGGCTTTTGCAACTTCCTTTTCCGGAGAAATAACAACATCAATTGGCATATGATTACGGCTAAATAAATTTGCCCATTCTGGCGATAAATAATTATCATTGCGTATTCTAGCAATTTTTTTAGGTATATTAAAAATAGTATGTGCAACCTGACATGTTACCATATTTACTTCATCAAGCTGAGTCGCAGCCACTATCATATCTGCATTTTCAGCTCCTGCTTGTTTTAATATTTCTGGTTGTGATGCTGAGCCAACAATAGCGCTAATATCCAAAGTTTCATTGATTTTTGCGACGGTTTCTGGACATATATCTATAACAGTTACTTCATTGCCCTCATCTGAAAGATAAGAAGATATGGCGTATCCAACTCTGCCTGCTCCACATATTATTACCTTCATTTGGACCTCTCTTACAAATAATATTTATTTAGCTAGTTTCTTATTATTAACAATATCTCTTTCACCATCAATTAACAGAGTTTTTAACTTTCTGTGTAATGCTGAGCGTTCCATACCTATAAAGCTTGCTGTTTTAGATATATTACCATCAAATCTTTTAATTTGAGCCAAAATATATCTTTTTTCAAAAATAGTCCTAGCCTCTTTTAAAGGCTTAGTCATCATTTCTATGACGGGGTCAGTCTTTACAATATCTTCAGGTAACTGTCTTAAATCTGGAGGTAACATTTTAGCATCAATTGCTATATTTCCATCACTATTTGGTTTTTGCTGTCCATACATTATAATTAGCCATTCCATTGCATTTTTAATTTGACGAACGTTACCTGGCCAAGAATAGCTCCGCATTGCAGCTAATGCATCATCTAATAAAATCAACTTCCCAAGTGGAACTATATTATGTTCTTCAAATATATCTTCTAAAGATAAAAAATATTTAGCCAATATTTCTATATCATCTTTCCTTTCTTTTATTGCGGGAATATCAATAGACACAATATTGAGCCTATAATATAAGTCTTCTCTAAATTTTTCTTTTACAATTAGCTCTTCAATTTTCTTGCTACTAGTTGCAATTAACCTTACATTTAGCTCTATGGGCTTGCTGCATCCAATTCTACAGAAACTATTTTCTTGCAAAACTTGTACTAATTTTGCTTGTATATTTATCGGTAAAACTGATATTTCATCTAGCAGTAAAGTTCCACCTGTTGCTTTTTCAAAAGCTCCCTTTTCTATATTTCCTGATGAATTTTTACTACCAAATAATTTAAGTTCAATCTTATTACTATCAATTGCAGCACAGTTAATTGATACAAATTCTGCATCTGCCCGATTTGAATTTTTATGTATCATTCTTGCTGCTACTGTTTTACCTGTACCTTGCGCGCCTTTAATAAAAACACGGCTTTCAGTTGGAGATACTTTTAGTATAATATTTCTAATCATACTTATTTGTTGTGAATGACCATGTATTTCCGAAGTTGTTTTATTGCATGCTTTTGCTTTTAGCTCTTTATTTTCCTGTTTTAAAGCACTAACTTCTAAAGCCCTTGAAATTGTAAGCAAAATACTATCCACATCAAATGGTTTTTCTATGAAATCATATGCTCCAAGCTTAATTGCGCCTACGGCTGTTTCTATTGTTGAATGTCCACTCATCATAACGATTGGAATATCTGGATAATTATTTAGAACTTCTTTTAATATGCCGATACCATCTAATTTGCTATTTTCTAGCCATACATCAAGCAATATAAGTGTAGGTTGTTGTTCTTTTATTGTATTAAATGTTTCATCATCATTTTTTGCCTGCCTGCAAACATATCCTTCATCTTCTAAGATGCCAGTTAAAAGACTGCGGATATCTTCTTCATCATCAACTATTAGAATATTTATTTCTGTATTCATTTATTATCACCTATTTTTCTTTATATAGTGGCAATCTTATTTCTACTTTAACGCTTGCATTTTTCTTTTTTAAATTTACAAAATTTATATAACCATTATGCTCTTCTAATATTCTCTTTACAATAGCAAGTCCAAGTCCACTACCTTTTTTCTTTGTTGTAACATATGGCTCTAACAATTCATGTTGTATTTTGTTGGGAAGCCCAACTCCGTTGTCTTCTATTATAATCGCAACTTCATTAGTTTTTGCATATTTTTTTACTTGTAGTAGTATTTTTCCTTTTTTATTGTTTGGCAATTCATCAATGGCATCTATAGAATTTTGCAATATATTGGTCAATACTTGCCCTATTTGTCCTATATCACAATATATCTTTAATTCTTTTATTTTTGGATATTTTTCAATAAATTCTATATTAAGATGGGCTTGTTTTTGTAAAATAAGATTGCTTTTGCAAATATCTATTAAATTTTCCACTTGTTTTACAGGCTCTGGCATTCTAGCAAAAGTAGAAAAAGAATTTACCATTCTGCCAATTTCTTTTACTTGTCTTACAATTGTATCTGTGCATTCAATAAACACTTTAGGATTTTCATCTATTTGCTTTAAATATTTACGTTTTAGCCTTTCGGCTGACAGCTGTATTGGGGTTAGAGGATTTTTGATTTCATGTGCTATTCTTCTTGCAACATCGGCCCAAGCAGCTTTTCTCTCTGCTATGACCAGTGGAGAAATATCATCAAAAGTAACAACATATTCATGGCTTTCTTTGTCTAGCATTTCTGTTACTATAATCAAAAGAGTTCTATTTCCAGCATCTTTTTTCTTAGCTACATCTATTTGTAATTTTTCAATTATATTGTTATCCTCAAATAAAATTTGAATTTCGGGTAAAATGCTAAGTAAGTTTTTTCCAACCAGTATATTTTCTGGCATATCCAATAATTCTGCTGCTCTTGAATTTGTAATTGTAATATTTTTATCTTCATCAAGTCCAATTACGCCTGATGATGCCCCTGACAAAACGGCCTCTGTAAATCTGCGCCTTTCATCTAATATTTTATTGGTTTTGATAAGTTCATCTCTTTGCTGTCTAATTTGGCTTGTCATTTTATTAAAAGAATTAGCAAGTATATCTAGCTCATCTGCCCGTCCAGTTTCTTGAATTTTAACTGTTAAGTCGCCTGTTCTAATTAACTCTGCCCCTCTAATTAACTCTGCAATTGGTTTTGTCATACTATCGGCTAAATAAAATCCTGCCCAAACAGCTGCAAGTAACAATAAAAATGAAACTGCAATAAATAATAATGTCATAGAAATTTGTACCTGAGAGCGTTTACCATCTAATGCCGTATATTCTCTAACTGCATTTTCTGCAGTTTGCATATGTTGTAGTACTGCGCCATCAACCATACGGCCAACAAAAAGATAGGTATCAACAAAAGAGTTAAGCGCAACTATTGCCCTAATTTTATTATCACTATCACTAGTAATTAGGGCGACTTCTCCATTTTTTACTTTTTCCATTGCTTCATCAGAAATTGAAATAGTATCTGGCAAAAAAGCTAAATTAGAGCGCCCAATTATATCACCAGTTGAAGTAAATAAAATAATTTCTGGTAGATTTCTAAGCTGTGATTGTGTCTGTATCATTTTTTCCATAGCTTTTGAGTTTGATTGCAATAACAAAGCCTCTCTATTCATATCATTTGCCATTGCAAGTATATCTGCCTTCATTACTTGTTGATGCTCTTTTAGATATGCGCGCGCCACTTGTAAAGATTCATTAACTGCTGTTTTTACTCTGTCATTAAACCAGCCTTGAATACCAAAATAGAAAAATACCGCAGAAAATATAGCCATCAAAATTGCAGGAACCGCTGCAAGCAAGCCAAATATGAAAACAAATCTAGCATGTAGTTTAGCGCCAACAACACCTTGTTTGCGTCGGCTCCATATTTTTGTAATTCGTTTTGCAACTATTGCTCCGAATAGTAAAAGCAAAATAATATCAATATTTAACAGCCAATAAATTACTTCTATATCACCGCTACGATTTGTAAGTACTATATAAGTTAACAAAACTGAAAAAATTGCGGCAAAGCCAACAAATATTGAAAAACTACGTGAACGTAAAAGCTTTTTTATTATTTGGGTAAAATTATTACCTATATTATATAAAATTGTTTGCTTCATAGCGATTGAATGAATATCCTAAATTTATGCTTATAGTCGGTTTTTATAGCATATAATATAAAGAAAAATAAGAGTTTTATAAAAAATGTCTAAAAATATAGCTGTAATTGTTGCTGCTGGCTCTGGTGTTCGTTTTAAAAGCGGTGAAGTGCCAAAGCAATATCATAAATTATGTGGTATAGAAATTATCAATCACACTATTAAAAAATTTATAGATTGCAAATATATAGATTTAATATTTACCATTATAAATCAAGAACATATTAAAATATATGAAAGTGTAATATTAAAAAATGATAAATTACTATCTCCTATAATTGGTGGAAAAACCAGACAAGAAACGGTTATGCTAGCTTTAGAATATATAAAAAAATACAACCCACAAAATATACTAATTCATGATGCGGTTAGATGTATGTTAACAACAAATCTTATAAATAAAATTTGTAAAGAGCTAAAAACGCAAAAAGCTGTCTTTCCTGCTGTTCCTGTGGAAGATACTATAAAAAAAATAAATCCAAAGACAGCCAATATCAAAACTATTAACAGAGAAAATTTATATCATGCACAAACACCACAAGCATTTGACTTTGAAACTATTTTAAAAGCTCATAGTAAGTTTAAAAATGAAATTGTAACAGATGATATATCATTACTAGAAAAACTAGCTATAAATGTTAAGCTTATTGAGGGAGAAAAAAATAATTTTAAAATAACAACAAGGGAAGATTTTAAATTGGCAGAGGCTATTTTACAAAACACAAAAAAATATTCTGATATAAGAGTTGGTTTTGGTTATGATGTACATGCTTTTGAAGATGGTAAAGGTATAAAACTTTGTGGAATAACAATACCGTATAGTAGAAAACTTAAAGGTCATTCTGATGCAGATGTTGCTATGCACGCTCTTTGTGATGCAATTTTTGGCGCAATTGGTGAAAAGGATATAGGTCAACATTTCCCACCTAATGATGATAGGTGGAAAAATACTGACAGCGATGAATTTTTAAAATACTGTCTAGGGATATTAAAGGAGAAAAATGCGACTTTAAACAATATTGATATAACAATTATTTGTGAAGAACCTAAAATATCTCCATTTATTGATGATATGAGAAAAAATATAGCAAAAATTACAAAAATTGAAATTAACAGGGTAGCTGTCAAAGCAACCACCACAGAAAGACTTGGCTTTACTGGAAAAAAACAAGGTATAGCCGCAAATGCAATTGCCACAATCATGATAATATGATTAAATTAGGCTGGTTATTTGTATGATTGTAGAGGATATAAAAATTGTTAAATAAAATATTCAATAGTCCACCGGGAGAACTTAGCCTTAAAGATTACAGAGTTTTTATTGCTACTGGCTATGGCAGTGGCTTTTTTAAAATAGCTCCTGGAACTATGGGTAGCCTAGCTGCTATTCCAATTGGTTATTTTCTTTTAAGTAATTTTGGTATCCCTGCACTTTTGCTGGGAATTTTATTTTGTATTTGGATAGGTACAAATACTGTTGATTATTACATACAGCAAACAGGAAAACATGACCCAAAAGAAGTTGTTATAGATGAGTTTGCTGGTATGTGGATAGCCGCAATTCCCGCTGGCGATAATTTATTTTTATGGTTTGTTGCTTTTGCTTTATTTCGTCTATTTGATATACGCAAACCTTGGCCTGCATCTTATTACGATAAAAAAGTTAAAGGTGCTTGGGCAGTTATGTTAGATGATGTAATTGCAGGTATTTATGCTTTGGCTGGGGTTGGTTTTTTAGCTCTATTTTCTTTAAACTTATAATATTGAGAGTGAAATGAAATATAATTTTTCTGACGAATTAATGCAAAAAACTGAAGATTTGCTTAGTTACTGTAAACAAAAAAATATTAAAATTATCACAGCAGAGTCATGTACTGGTGGTCTTGTTGCAGCTCTGTTGACTGATATTTCTGGGTCTTCCAGCGTTGTTGAGTGTGGATATGTTACATATTCAAATCATGCTAAAATTACTCTTTTAGGAGTACTTGCAGATACTCTTGAAAATCACGGAGCAGTTAGCGCAGAGGTTGCCGCTCAGATGGCAAGAGGTGCTTTGCTTAGTCATGAACTTGAAACGTCAGATACTAACCCTTATGTATCGGTTGCGGTAACAGGCATTGCAGGACCTAGCGGTGGTACAAATGAAAAGCCCGTTGGTACTGTTTGGATTAGTGGTGCTAAAATGATAGACGGTGGTATATCTTGCCACACAGAACATCATTTATTTGAAGGCAATAGAAATTCTATTAGAACTCAAACCCTAATTGCTGCTATAGATGTAATAATGATGAAGGCTCAGCAAATATAAGGATAAATTAGATAATGCAAAAACTCTCACCTAGAGTTTATCTAACATATATAGCGCATTTATTTAAAGCTATATTTAAAAGCTATCATGCTGAGCTAAAAGAAATATTTGCCCCATATATAAAAAGTGATGCGGTTATAATTGATGTTGGAGCACATGCTGGACAATTTTCAAAACTATTTTCAAAAATGGTAAAAGACGGGCATATATACGCCTTTGAACCTGCTAGTTATACTAGGTCTATTTTAAAATCCGTAAAATTCTTTCACAATTTAAAAAATGTGACTATTGTTCCACTTGGACTTAGTGATAACGCAGGAGAGATAGTTTTAAATATTCCAATTAAAAGCTCTGGCTCACTAGGCTTTGGGCTTAGCCATATTGGCGAGATTGCAGATGACACAAAACACCAGACATACAAAGAAACAATAAAATTAACCACTCTGGATAATTACGTAGAGCAAAATAAAATAGAAAAAGTAGATTTTATAAAAGCAGATATTGAAGGTTGGGAACTTCGTATGCTAGAGGGGGCTAAAAATACTATGAAAAAATTTAAACCAACCTTATTTTTAGAAATAAATGACAAATTTCTAAATCGTGCCGGCGATAGCGCTAAAGATATGATAAAATTTTTACAAAAATATGACTACAAAATAATAAAATTAGAACATGATGGCAAAAAATCAAAATCTAAAGGTAAATATGAACATATAACCAATATTAACAAAATAGATTTTAAAGACTTTCAAACAGATATAATTTGTATCCCAAAATCAAATTAAAGTCATAAATCAAAAGACACCCCTTGCGCCAGTGGCAGGTCATTTGAAAAATTGATAGTATTAGTACTGCGCCTCATATAGGCTTTCCAACTGTCAGAGCCACTTTCACGTCCACCACCTGTTTCTTTTTCTCCACCAAAAGCACCGCCAATTTCCGCGCCGCTAGTGCCAAGATTGACATTAGCAATACCGCAATCACTACCCCAAGCGCTTGTAAATTCTTCGGCCTCACGAATATCATTTGTAAAGATACAAGAAGAAAGTCCCTGCGGTACTGAATTTTGCATGGCAATTGCATCTTCAAAATCTCTATATGACACAATATATAAGATAGGCGCAAATGTTTCTGTGTGCATTATTTCTGAATGTTCAGGCATTTCGACAATTGCAGGCGTTACATAATAGGCATCTGGATATTTATCTTCTAAAACCCGACTGCCACCAAAAATTTTACCACCTGCCTCTTTTGCTTTTTCAAGTGCTTTTTGCATATTTTCAAATGCTTGTTTGTCAACAAGCGGTCCTAGAAGGGTATTTTCATCTAATGGTGTGCCAATAGAAATTGTTTTATAGGCATTTTTTACCCTGTCCACAAAACTCTCTATTACACTTTCGTGAGCAATTAGCCTTCTTTGCGTTGTACATCTTTGCCCTGCTGTGCCAACAGCGCCAAAAACTGTAGCGCTAAGAGCGAGGTCTAAATCAGCGCTAGGGGCAAGTATCATTGCGTTGTTGCCACCAAGCTCTAATATTGTTCTGCCAAAACGCTCTGCTACTTTTGGGGCAATTTCTCGCCCCATTTTTGTGCTACCAGTTGCGCTAATAAGGGGAAGTCGGCTGTCTTCAACTATCAATTCGCCAATTTCTTTTTTACCAATTACAATGGTTGAAAGCGCACTTGGTACATCAATATCGGTTGTATTTTG